>NZ_JBXUGP010000001.1:0-286912 GCF_057180605.1 Serratia sp. HNCC26DJ206 | reverse complement strand
AGCATTACCTCTTCTGGCGGGTTTTTTATTACCGCTGAAAATCAATTCACCATTAACAAACAGATGCATCCTGAACGCTTTCCGCTTATGCTTACACCCCGGCGTGAATAACCCTCAATTATTCGCTTTTATTACGATATTTTTCTGACCGCCGGAGCTTTGCCACATGACCGCACAACCTCAAGCCCTGAAAATCCGCCGCCCTGACGACTGGCACATCCATCTGCGTGACGATGACATGCTGAGAACGGTTCTGCCTTATACCAGTCAGGTATTTGGTCGGGCGATTGTGATGCCAAACCTGGCGCCACCGATCACCACCATTGCGGCAGCTATCAGTTATCGCGATCGTATTCTGGCGGCAATTCCTGTGGAGCATAAATTCACACCGCTGATGACCTGCTATTTAACCGACTCTCTGGCAGCCACTGAGCTGGTTAACGGTTTCAAGCAAGGGGTCTTTACCGCTGCCAAGCTGTATCCTGCCAACGCAACGACCAACTCCAGCCACGGCGTCAGTGATATTAAAGCGATTTATCCGCTGCTTGAGCAGATGCAGAAAATAGGCATGCCGCTGTTGATCCACGGTGAAGTGACCGATTCGGCCATTGATATCTTTGACCGTGAGGCACGTTTTATCGATCAGGTGATGGAACCTATCCGTCGCCAATTCCCTGAGCTGAAAATTGTTTTCGAACACATCACCACCCAAGAAGCGGCCCAGTATGTACAAGAAGGTAATCATTTCCTTGGCGCGACAATTACCCCGCAACACTTGATGTTCAACCGCAACCATATGCTGGTTGGCGGGATCCGCCCGCATCTGTTCTGTTTACCCATTCTAAAGCGCAACGTTCACCAGGAAGCGCTGCGTAAAGCGGTTGCCAGCGGTTCTGAGCGGTTCTTCCTGGGTACCGATTCTGCCCCCCACGCCAAACATCGCAAAGAGTCGAGCTGCGGCTGTGCTGGCGTATTCAACGCACCGAGCGCGATGCCTGCTTATGCCACCGTATTCGAGCAGTTAGGTGCACTCGAACATCTCGAAGCCTTCTGTTCGCTGAATGGCCCACGCTTCTACGGTTTACCGGTTAACGAAGACTTTATCGAACTACAACGCATCGCGGTAACCCAGCCGGAAGAGATCGTGCTGGGCAGTGAATCGCTCGTCCCTTTCCTGGCTGGGGAAAGCGTTAATTGGTCTGTAACAGCCTGTTGATCTTTTTTTACGTCTGCTCTTGCCTCTGAATGCCAGTTACTGTATAAATAAACAGTAAATAGCTTCGGGGGCAATTATGCGTATTGAAGTCACTATCGATAAAACCAAACCACTGCCGCCAGGGGCAATCGAAGCCCTGACGGGTGAATTCAGTAAACGGGTAAACCGCCAGTTTCCTGACACCACCGTGCAGGTACGTTATGCCGGAGCCAACGGGCTGTCTGTCCTGGGCGGAGCTAAAACAGATAAAGACCTGATCGAGGAAATACTCCAGGAAACCTGGGAAAGTGCCGACGATTGGTTCAGCGCAGAATAACACTGCAATGCTGTTGTTGCCGGAGGTCGCTCTCCGGCTTTTTTGTTTCTGCCAGGTTTGACCTTTGCTAGTATTTCCGTTGATTTAATCATCGAGCTAGAAAATCTCTCCCCATCCCCCATTTATCAATCCTGTTACGAAATAGAACTTGTACAGCATATTTCATTGTCTATTTGCATCTTTGCCTGATAATTGTTCAAATAAATAATTATTTTTAATAAATTACAGCAAAAAGCCCACAGAGAAGCCGAGATGCGTATACTGTAATTGTTCCACAAGGCGATAAGTCGAATTGATCCTCGTTAGTAACTCACGATAGTCACTACTTGATAAGGGGTCTTTATGGACAGAAATGATGAAGTTATTCAGACACATCCGCTTGTTGGCTGGGATATCAGTACCGTCGATGTTTATAATGCCATGATGATTCGTCTTCATTACCTGTCTTCTCTAGACCAAGCAGCCGAAGAAGCTCAAGTGGATCGAACGCTTTGGCTCACCACAGATGTCGCCCGCCAATTGATCAATATCTTAGAGGCTGGCATTGCAAAAATAGAGTCAACGGATTACTACGATCTTGATCGAAAAAAACACTGATTCGTGTATCAACCCTCTCTAAGGCGCCAGTAGTTCTACGGCGCCTTTTTCTTTGGTGCTATTCCTGCGCGGTGAGTGCATTGCCGCCGTCAAACTCTTATCATAAAACCCTAAGCCACACATAACAGAGAGGATAAGGCGCGTGGAATATGACTTAATCATCGTGGGCAGCGGTTCGGTTGGCGCAGCTGCGGGCTATTACGCCACCAGCAACGGTTTAAAAGTACTCATGATTGACAGCGCAATACCACCACACCGTAACGGCAGCCACCATGGCGCTACGCGGATTATCCGCCATGCTTACGGTGAAGGTGAAAAATACGTGCCATTCATTCTGCGCGCCCAGGCTTTATGGAATGGATTGGAGCAAAAAAGCGGTGAAAAACTGTTCCACCCCTGTGGCGTGCTCAATATGGGCCCGCAAGATTCCGAGTTTATTGCTAACGCGCAATACAGCGCAAAAAGCTACAACCTCAACACGCAGTTGCTGAGCGCAGAGCAAATAAAACAGCGCTGGGCCGAATTTAATGCGCCTGAAGGTTACATCGGCGTATTCGAACCCGATGCCGGAGTTTTGCTTTCTGAATTGGCGGTTGCCAGCTACATCAGATTGGCAAAAGAAGCTGGCTGTGCGCAACTGTTCAACTGCCAAGTCAGCGCTGTAGAACCTATTGAGGGAGGCGTAGAAGTCGTTACCGCTGAAGGACGTTTTCAGGGCCGTAAGGCGGTAATCACCACAGGTACCTGGGTGAAAAATCTGTTGCCACAGTTGCCGATTATCCCACTGCGCAAAGTTTTCTCCTGGTATCAGGCGGACGGTCGTTACAGTGAGAATAATCAATTCCCCGCATTTACCGTCGAAGCATCGGATGGTGGTCGCTACTACGGTTTTCCCTCTGATAATGACGGCTTAAAAGTGGGCAAGCACGATGGCGGCCAACCGATTGAAACCGCTGAGCAACGCAAGCCTTTTGGTAGTGTCGCCAGCGATGGCGCTGAAGTGTTTGGTTTTCTGCGTCAGTTTCTACCAGGTGTCGGCGTCTGCTTACGTGGCGAGGTCTGCAGCTACGACATGAGCCCGGATGAAGACTTTATCATTGATACCCTGCCAGATTGCCAACGCCTGATGGTGATCACTGGCCTGAGCGGTCATGGTTTTAAATTCGCCAGCGTACTGGGCGAGATTGCGGCACTGTTCGCACAAGACAAGACCTCTCCATTAGATATTGCCCCTTTCAGCCTGCAACGTTTCTGATCCCCCCTCTCCTGCAACTTGCCATTCCGGCTGGTTGCAGGCTAAAAACCCAGCAAGGAAATTCATCAATAAGCGAACGAGATACGCATAGAACGTTCTTTACTCTTGAATATCTTCGCGCGCTAACCGGCCATCGCCCAAGATCACCGCCCATTTTTGCCCGCCGTCCATGGTTTCCAGCGTGATGCGGGCAATGATGGTCAAGGGCACCGAGAGCAGCATCCCCACTGGCCCCATCAACCATCCCCAGAATATCAGGGAGAGGAATACCACTAACGTGGAGAGCCCAAGCCCACGGCCCATAATGCGCGGCTCCAGCATATTGCCGATCACCAAGTTAATCAGGACATATCCCCCTGCCACCACCATGGCATCGCCGAAACCGTTAAACAGCAGAGCTTGAATCAGCGGTGGGATCGCCGCGATAACCGAGCCGATATTAGGGATGAAATTAAACATAAACGCCATCATGCCCCAGATAAACGCAAAGCGGACTCCCACCCAGGTCAGGAATGCCCAGACAATCAGCCCGGTGCCCAAGCTGATAGCCGTTTTGATCACCAGATAGTGCGTCACCCCTTTCAACGCACGTTGAATGGTCGCCATGCCTTCATTAGGTTTGTCCAACGCCTGCCGCAATTTGTACGGTAAGTGCTGAACTTCAAACAGCATAAATACTACCGTCATCAGCAACAGAAAAATGCTGGTCATGGCACCGGAAAGATGGCCTAACAAGCGGGTGACCAGATTCATCGTGGCACCAGGGTCAACAAACTTGATCGCAGCATCGGCAGAGATCGTAATATCGATATTGAAACGCTCGGCGTAATATTGCAGTTCGTGTATTTTTTCCAGCATCATACCGCGATACTGCGGCAAGGAACGGGCAAACTCATTCAAGGAAGAGCCCAACATGCTGATAAACATCATCAATAGCACGATGACGGTAATCACCAGCAGCATCACGCTCAATCCCCTCGGCACCCGACAGCGCTCCAGTAATACCACTAACGGATTGAGCACGATGGCGAGAAACACCGCCAGCAGGAAAGGCACCACAATATCCGCAGCAGCCTTGATTCCGGCCAAAATAACCACCAGCATAGCCAGCATCATGATCAAGCGAAGCTTACGGTCATTAAACTCAAAACTGCCCATGAGATTTCCTTGCGTGAAACCGGCCACGCGAGCCGTTGATAACTATCATATTAGCAAACTCTTCAGCACTGGCGCAGGTAAATCGCCGCCAAACGCTGGAGTAAAATAAGTTAACCCCCTATTACCCTTGGTAGGATAAATAATCGCCAAGGTCGTTCTCGTATTATTTTTTATCGCCTCCAATGATATTTACGCAACATGACAAAACCTGACAATAATAAATAAAATCAAATAAATTCAATCAGTAATATCAATTTACTATTTCCAGAAAAATACTCACTCCAACGATTCATTTGATTGAGTTGTCAAGAACTCACACAAATCCACTGATTAATATTATAAAGAAGTAACATAGTTAAATTTATTATTGCATTTATGTTTTTTAACGTTTAATTATTGCTGCCAGAAAACGAGTCACGTAAGGAAGCATAATGCTCTGGAAAAATACTGCCGACCGCTTTGGTCATGTTTCTGTTCTGATCCACTGGCTGGTTGCACTGACGGTATACGGCATGTTTGCCCTCGGCCTGTGGATGGTCACGCTGGGCTATTACGACGCGTGGTATCACCCAGCACCGGAGCTCCACAAAAGCATCGGTGTCCTGCTGTTTATCGTCATGCTGGTGCGGGTCGTTTGGCGCTTTGTTTCTCCGCCACCCAAGCCACTGGCCAGCTATAACCGTTTAACGCGTGTGAGCGCCGTGCTGGCTCACATCGCATTATATACCGTGCTGTTTGCCATCCTGATCAGCGGTTACCTGATTTCCACCGCCGATGGTCAGGCGATCAGCGTTTTCGGCTGGTTTGATGTGCCCGCCTCTCTGACTGGTATCCCCCAACAGGCCGATACCGCCGGAACGATTCACCTTTACCTGGCCTGGGTTGTTGTCGTGCTTTCAGCACTGCATGCTCTGGCTGCGCTTAAACATCACTTTATTGATCGTGATGTTACTTTGAAACGGATGCTGGGTCGCAGCGCCGATTAACCTCTTGGTATTATGGAGATTGCTATGTTGAAGAAGACCGTATTAGGCCTTACTGCTGGTGCCCTGCTGTTGAGCGCGGGTTCCGCGTTGGCCGCCAACTTCAAAATCGACAAACAAGGGCAACATGCCTTTATCGAATTCCGCATCCAGCACTTGGGTTACAGCTGGTTATATGGTTCTTTCAAGGACTTTGACGGTGGTTTCACCTTCGATGAAAAAGATCCTGCCAAAGATAAAGTGAACGTCACTATCAATACCGCCAGCGTGGACACCAACCACGCAGAACGTGACAAGCACCTGCGCAGCGCTGAATTCCTGAACGTAGAAAAACACAAGCAAGCAACGTTCGAATCCACCGAAGTGAAGAAAAATGGTGAAGGCTATGCGGTTGTCGGCAACCTGACGCTGAACGGCGTGACCAAGCCGGTCACCCTGGATGCCAAACTGACAGGTCAAGGTAACGATCCTTGGGGTGGCTACCGCGCAGGTTTCGAAGCTAACGGCAAAATCAAGCTGAAAGACTTTGGCATCACCACCGATCTCGGCCCGGCGTCTCAAGAAGTTGAGCTGATTATTTCTGTGGAAGGTGTTCGCGAGAAGTAATAAACAAGGGCGCTGATTTCGCACCCTTGCAAAATGGGCTCAGTCTTCTGGGCCCTATTTTTTGGGTTCCGGTATGTACATCGTAGTCTGCAACAATCCCTTAGACTTATTGAAGATTTTGACGCCATTTTCGCGGCCGGCACGGCGCGCACGCTGTTCGTCACGCGGCAATTTCAGCTCTTCACGGCAGCTCTCACTGCAACAACCTGCAAACTTGGTAGCGCAACTTGGGCACTGAATAAACAGCAGATGACAGCCGTCATTCAGGCAATTGGTGTGCGTATCGCAGGGCTCGCCGCATTGGTGGCAATGGGCAATCACATCTTCAGAGATACGCTCTCCCATACGCTCGTCAAACACAAAGTTCTTGCCGATAAATTTCAGCGGTAAACCCTGCTCTTTTGCCTTACGTGCATATTCGATGATCCCGCCTTCCACGTGATAAACGTTCTTAAAACCGTTATGCAACATATAGGCACTGGCCTTTTCACAGCGGATCCCACCGGTGCAGTACATGACGATATTCTTGTCTTTCTGCTCCTGGAGCATTTCCACCGCCATCGGTAACTGCTCGCGGAAAGTGTCGGAAGGCACTTCGATCGCATGCTCAAAATGCCCGACTTCATACTCGTAGTGATTACGCATATCCACAAATACAGTATTCGGATCGTCAATCATCTGGTTGACGCGGTCGGCCTGTAAATATTCACCCACATTCGCCGGGTTAAAAGTGGCATCGTCAATACCATCAGCAACGATGCGCTCACGGACTTTCAAGCGCAGCACCCAGAAGGATTTACCATCGTCTTCCAGAGCAACGTTCAGCCGCACCTGATCCAGCGCCGGGTGGGCAGCAAATAAGGTAGCTTTGAAGGCGTCAAAATGGCTCTGCGGCACGCTGATCTGCGCATTGATGCCCTCTTTAGCCACATAGATACGGCCAAAAACCTTCAGTTTATCGAACTGAATATACAGGCTGTCGCGAAACGCCTTAGGGTCATCAAGAGTAAAATATTTATAAAAAGAAACTGTGGTGCGTGGCTCGGTTTCAGCCAGCATACGCGCCTTCAGTTCCTCGTTAGAAATTCGGTTATGTAACACTGGCATGGTGTACTTTCCTGTCTTTCGAGGGGTGACTGATTGAGTGCGCTAAGGCCGCTAGCCCGCGCGCGGCGCACATAATACCCGAAAATACGCGGTAACACAGCATTAACCCAGCGGCCAGGTTTAGCACACAAAACTTGACGTTATTCGCCAATCCCGATAAGCCTAATCATTACCGTACTCTCTATTCTGACGGACCATGAGGACATTATGAGCCAGCTCTTTACCCCCATCACCCTAGGGCAACTACCGTTGCACAACCGCATCATTATCGCGCCAATGTGCCAGTATTCAGCCGATAACGGTAAAGCCACCGAATGGCACACCATGCACCTCGGCCACCTGGCGCTATCAGGAGCCGGATTGCTGATTGTGGAAGCCACTGCTGTATCACCAGAAGGCCGTATTTCGCCGGGAGATTTGGGCTTGTGGGATGATGCGACTGAACAAGCTCTGGCAGCGGTGGTTCAGGCCGTCAAAAAGCACGCCACCATGCCGCTCGGCATCCAATTGGGCCATGCGGGCCGTAAAGCCTCCTGCGCCGTTCCTTGGGAAGGCGGCGGGCAGCTTTCCAGCGCGGAAGGTGGCTGGCAAACCCTGTCGGCTTCCGGGTTACCTTTTAATCCTCACGATAAGGCTCCGCAAGCCATGAGCCTGGCACAAATTGAGTTATTGAAAGCCCAGTTTGTCGCCGCCGCACAGCGTGCCGATCGCCTCGGTTTCGATCTGATCGAGCTGCACGGTGCACACGGTTATCTGCTGCATCAGTTCCTCTCGCCGCTGGCTAACCAGCGCGACGATCAATACGGCGGCTCACTGCAAAACCGCATGCGCTTACTGCTGGAAATTTTTAGTGACGTACGGGCCGTGTTCCCGGCGCAAAAAGCGGTTGGCGTGCGTATTTCCGCCAGCGACTGGGTGGCTGGCGGCTGGGATGAGCGGCAATCTGTTGAACTGGCAACAGCCTTGAAAACGCTGGGCTGTGACTACATTCATATTTCCAGCGGTGGCCTATCACCACAGCAGCAGATCCCGCTTGGCCCGAATTATCAGGTGCCTTTTGCAGAAACCATTAAGCATCAAGTTGGCATGCCAACCATCGCCGTGGGGCTAATCACCGAGCCAGAACAGGCGGAAGCGATTATCGCTACCGGCCAGGCTGACATGGTGGCACTGGCGCGCGGTATTCTCTACAACCCACGTTGGCCATGGCATGCGGCGGCCAAGCTGGGTGTCAAAGTCCAGGCACCGCCACAGTATTGGCGTTCAGAACCACATGGGCTAAAAGGCTTGTTTAAAAACGATTAAAGACCCAATGAGCGGGTCTCTGCGCCCGCTCCGTCTATTCGGCTTAGCGTTTTTTAGCGCTGTTTTTTCTTAAAAAACACCGTTCTAACCCAGTTCAAGGCAAAAAAATGATGTTTTAATGCTGTGGGTTTTCCTGTTGTCTTAGAAAAATGTCACAATACACAACAATAAACGGCAGGAAAATCATCGCATGAGACAAGATCTTCGGATCATAGGCTCTGTAGTTTCCCTGTGATTACTGTTAAATGACTGCTTCTAAGCTGAGAACACATGACTCAAGTTCCTTCTTTTAATCGATCTTTACTGCATCCCCGCTACTGTCTCACCTGGTTCGGCGTTGGTTTACTGTATTTGCTGGTCCTGCTCCCCTACCCGATTATTTATCACTTGGGTACTGGGCTGGGCCGATTCTCCATGCGTTTTCTTAAACGCCGAGTCACCATCACACGACGTAACCTTGAGCTGTGTTTTCCTGAAATGCCAAAAGCCGAGCGTGAGGCATTGATCGTAAAGAACTTTGAGTCGGTAGGCATGGGGCTGTTTGAAACCGGTATGGCGTGGTTCTGGCCAAATTGGCGCATCGAACGCTGGTTTACCGTCAGTGGCTTGGAACACATTGAGCAGGCGCGTGCCAACCAGCAAGGCGTTTTGCTGATCGGGTTGCATTTTCTGACGCTGGAACTGGGGGCGCGGATTTTTGGTATCCACAATCCAGGCATTGGGGTTTACCGCCCACATGACAACCCCTTGATGGACTGGCTGCAAACCCGCGGCCGTATGCGTTCCAACAAGTCGATGCTGGATCGCAAAGATGTCAAAGGGATGATCCGCGCGCTGAAGCAGGGCGAAATCATCTGGTATGCACCGGATCACGATTACGGCCCGCGCAGCAGTGTGTTCGCTCCGCTGTTTGCGGTCGAAAAAGCCGCTACCACCACCGGCAGCTATATATTGATACGTATGGGCAAGCCAGCCATTATTCCTTTCACTCCACGCCGCCTACCGGAAGGCAAAGGGTATGAATTGATCATGCAGCCCGCCGTGGAAAACTTCCCGCTGGATAACGAGCATGTGGCCGCCGCGTTTATGAATAAAGTGGTAGAAAAGGAGATCCTGATGGCGCCGGATCAATATATGTGGCTGCACCGCCGTTTCAAAACCCGCCCGGAAGGTGAGCCTTCGCTTTATTAAGCGTAACGTTTTTTTACCAGTGCCATCTTGAGAAGCAGGCAAAACAGTGTGATGTTATGGCTTTATCATTGGCAAAGGGAGCCACTATGTACGTCGTCAACCTGACCTATCACCGCCCGATTGAAGAAGTCGACAGTCACCTTGAAGGGCATGTTGCCTGGTTGAAGCAACATTATCAGGACGGGACTTTTATCGCCTCGGGCCGCAAGAATCCGCGCATTGGCGGTGTGATCCTGGTGAAAGGTATTGAACGGTCGCGGCTGGATGCTATTTTAGCGCAGGATCCGTTCAACGCCGTGGCCCACTATGAAATCACCGATGTCGCCCTCACCCTAACGTCCAGCGGGTTTGAAGCACTGGCTGGCATATAAAAGTTCCGTGGTTCCCGTACGTGCCGCGTGCGGGAATAACCCCCTTCGTTATTTTTAAAACTTTATTTCATTTTCTTACCCATCCCCCTCGCTGGTTAATTGATAACCCGTGCAACTAAGCGCATACTTATCAGGCTATCTATCCGTTTGGCACTATTACCCCATGTAATTACAAAATTTTTTACTTTCTGCACGGAAACCTATGGCCTTGGCATCAGAACCTGTTAACTGGCAACGTAACCTCTTTATCATCTGGATTGGGTGTTTTCTGGCCGGTGCCGCGTTCAGTCTGATCATGCCATTCCTGCCGTTGTACGTTGAAGCCCTTGGCGTTACCGGCCATCAAGAACTGAACATGTGGTCCGGTCTGGTTTTCAGCATTACCTTCCTGTTTTCAGCCATTGCCTCTCCTTTCTGGGGCGGGCTTGCCGATCGGCATGGACGTAAGCTGATGCTGTTACGCTCGGCTTTGGGCATGTCGATTGTGATGGTGCTGATGGGAATGGCACAAAACATTTGGCAATTTCTGGCGCTACGTGCGGTGCTGGGGCTGCTGGGCGGTTTTATTCCCAATGCCAACGCGCTGATTGCCACTCAGGTGCCACGTAACCGCAGCGGTTGGGCCTTGGGTACCCTGTCTACCGGTGGCATCAGCGGCGCGTTAATCGGCCCGTTGATTGGCGGCTTGCTGGCCGATCAGTATGGCTTGCGTCCGGTATTCTTCATCACCGCGGCCGTGCTATTTATCTGCTTTCTGCTGACGCTGTTTTACGTGAAGGAACAATTCACGCCGGTACAGAAAAAAGACATGTTGCACGCGCGCCAGGTATTCGCTTCGCTAAAAAGCCCCAAGCTGATCCTCAGCCTGTTTGTCACTTCTATGGTCATCCAGATTGCTACCGGCTCGATTGCGCCGATTTTGACGCTGTATGTGCGTGATTTAGCCGGCGATATTCACAATCTGGCGTTTATCAGCGGCCTGATCGCCTCAGTGCCCGGCGTTGCGGCGCTGATGAGTGCCCCCAGGTTGGGCAAATTGGGGGATAGAATCGGCCCGGAGCGCATTCTGGTGTGTATGCTGATCGTTTCCGTGCTTCTGCTGATCCCCATGGCATTTGTTCAGGAACCCTGGCAGCTTGGCGTGTTACGCTTCCTGCTCGGCGCTGCGGACGGCGCATTGTTGCCTGCGGTGCAAACCCTGTTGCTTTACAACTGTACCAATCAGGTTGCCGGGCGGATATTCAGCTATAACCAATCATTCCGCGATATCGGTAATGTCAGTGGCCCGCTGCTAGGCGCGGCGGTATCGGCCAGCTATGGGTTCCGCGCCGTGTTCTGCGTGACTGCAATGGTGGTGGTGTTTAACGTTTTCTACTCCTGGTGGTGTCTACAGCGACGCCCGGCCAGAATGCGCGAAGACAGGCTACAGGAAGAACAATAGCCAGATTTATCGCCACTTACGCCAATACCTCTCAGTTAAGTCCTATTTCCCACGGTTTTCCCTTGTCGAATAACCCTGCCTGCCTATGCGCTAATTCCAGAAAGCTCCGATATCAATGCCTTGTTTTAAACATAGTTAAAGATAACTCAGAGCAATAAACCACCTGTTAATGCAAATACCCGTTTAGACAAAATAAAAACTAAGAAAGTAGATGTTTGTCGACTTTTCATCTGAAAAATGGGATATAGATAACCAGACGAAATTATTGCCCAGTAACCAGATGGTTAAAAAATATCACGCCAGAGCTAAAATTCAGGCCAAGTGAAACAAGGGCCAGCACGTTTTCCATGGTTCACATGCGTTGCGGCTGAGGTTTTGTCAGGTAATCCGCGCAAGTTGGATCACCTCTCTTAAACACACACATACCACAGTACAGCCGCTTTATGGCGGCACATTTTATCGGGAAGATTTTATGCAATCCTCTGTTACACAGAAAGAAAACCGAACCTTCTTCGGCCATCCTTATCCGCTCGGTTCGCTGTTTTTCACCGAGATGTGGGAACGCTTCTCGTTTTATGGCATCCGTCCATTATTGATCCTGTTTATGGCCGCTACCGTTTATGACGGCGGTATGGGGTTGGCACGCGAGAATGCCTCGGCGATCGTCGGTATTTTTGCTGGCAGCATGTACCTAGCCGCCCTGCCTGGGGGTTGGCTGGCAGATAACTGGCTCGGGCAGCAGAAAGCAGTTTGGTATGGTTCGCTCCTGATCGCACTCGGCCACCTGTCTATCGCCCTGTCGGCGTTTATGGGTAACGATCTGTTCTTTATCGGCCTGATGTTTATCGTGCTCGGTTCCGGCCTGTTCAAAACCTGTATTTCGGTGATGGTTGGTACGCTGTACAAACAGGGCGACGCACGCCGTGACGGCGGCTTCTCGCTGTTCTACATGGGCATCAACATGGGTTCATTCCTCGCCCCGTTGATTTCCGGCTGGCTGGTACGTACGCACGGTTGGCACTGGGGTTTTGGCATCGGTGGGATCGGGATGCTGGTGGCACTGATTATCTTCCGCATCTTTGCCGTGCCATCAATGAAGCGCTATGACAGCGAAGTTGGTCTGGATTCAACCTGGAACAGCCCGGTCGCCAAGAAAAATGGCGTCGGTGCCTGGCTCGTGGCGTTGGCCGTGGGTGTTGCCGTCATCGTTGGCCTGATTTCTCAAGGCATCATCGTGATCAACCCGGTGGCCGTTGCCAGCATGCTGGTTTATGTGATTGCCACCTCGGTCACACTGTACTTTATCTACCTGTTCTTTTTCGCTGGTCTGAGCCGCAAAGAGCGTGCGCGCCTGCTGGTGTGCTTTATCCTGTTGGTCTCTGCCGCATTCTTCTGGTCTGCCTTCGAACAGAAACCGACGTCGTTCAACCTGTTTGCTAACGACTACACCAACCGCATGATCGGTGACTTCGAGATCCCGGCGGTGTGGTTCCAATCGATCAACGCCCTGTTCATTATCCTGCTGGCACCGTTCTTTAGCTGGATGTGGCCTGCCTTGGCACGCAATAAGGTGCGCCTGAGCAGCATCACCAAGTTCGTGTTCGGCATTCTCTTTGCGGCCGCAGGTTTTGGCGTGATGATGCTGGCATCTGAAAATGTGCTGAACAGTGGCGGTGCGGGTGTATCACCTATGTGGCTGGTGGGCAGTATTCTGATGCTGACGCTGGGTGAACTGTGCCTGAGCCCGATTGGCCTGGCGACCATGACCCTGCTGGCACCGGACAGAATGCGCGGCCAGTTGATGGGCCTGTGGTTCTGCGCCAGCGCCTTGGGTAACCTGGCGGCTGGCCTGATCGGTGGCCATGTGAAAGCAGACAAGTTGGAACTGCTGCCGACCCTGTTCGCCCGTTGCTCTATCGCGTTGGTGATCTGTGCCGCAGTGCTGATTCTGCTGATCGTACCGATTCGTCGCATGCTGGAGAATACTCAAGGCAAAGCAAACGCTTAATGAGTGCTCGGCTACACTCTAAAGCCAGCGCCTGTCGCTGGCTTTTTTTATATCTGCCAGGCCTGCCGCTGTAACACCACGCGATAACCATCCAAGTCCTCAAAGGTTTGCCCATTGGCATCCCAATAAGGGTTATAAGCCTGCACACGCCGGAACCCGGCAGCCAGCATCTGTTCGCACATTCCCTGCCACTGTTCCTCTTCTGGCAGATAGAACACCAGTAGGTTGTCCTGCGTAGGGGCTTGCCCTACCCGCACACCACGATGATGGGTAAACTCCAGGTGATAGGCATGCTGCGGATGGCCGAGCATGATGCCATCAAAACCCTGATGATCCTCAAACTCACCAAGCCGTGCAAAACCCAGGCCACGGCAGTACATCTGTGCGATCTCCGGCAGCCGATCGGTTGGGCGGGCGATACGTAATACGGCATTGTGCATGTTCATTTTCCTTCTGTGAGTGTGAAAACAGCATAGCCCTTCCCCCTACAGCCAGCGTTCAGTAAATGCGTTTTCCTGCGGCGGGCATCTGGTGTCATGATGCCGGTCATGGCATGCTGCGATGACCGCTTCATGGATGGACACAGGTTTCCCGATGCAATATCTGCCAGAAAATCAGTCTATTGTCCCCTTCGCTAAAGATTACCAGCATGGTGACTACGAACCCGATCACCAGCATAACTATGCGCAGTTGATCCACAGCCTCAGCGGTGTTGTGCAGGTCAATACCCGTATGGGGAGTTGGGTGGTGCCACCAAGCCGTGGCGTCTGGCTGCCTGCTAACGTGGTACATAACCTGCGTTTTACCGGCAATGTGGCAGTGAGAACGCTGTTTGTCGATCCGCTGGCACGTGCTGATTTACCGGTTCTCTGTCAGGTGGTGCAGATCTCCCCATTACTGCGCGAACTGATCGTCAGCGCCATGGATATTGCTGCCGATTACCGCGCAGGAGGGCGTGAGGAACGCATTATGGAGCTGATCCTTGATGAATTGCGCCTATTGCCGATTCTGCCGCTGAACTTGCCAGAACCCCGTGACGGCACATTGCTGACCTTATGCCGACATATTCAGCAGTCACTGGCACAAACCTGGGAGTTGGAATTGGCGGCCAAACAAATCAATATCAGTGGCCGGACACTATCGCGCCGTTTCCAGCGTGAGACTGGCCTGAGCTTTGCTGATTGGGTGCGGCGGGCACGTTTGCTCGCAGCGTTAAACGCCCTGGCCGCGGGCAGTTCGGTGCTGGAAGTCGCACTGGATCTGGGATATGACAGCCCCAGTGCCTTTAGTTCCATGTTCCGCCGTCTGCTTGGCGTCTCGCCCAGCACCTATTTTTCCCAGGCTCAGCCAGTGATTACCTCAAATAGCAGCCAGCAACGTTGAATAATGCCTGCAACGAAGCGCTGGCAGAATCAGCGTCGATCCCTACCCCATAGGTGGCTTCGCCATTTTCCACCGTACAGCGGAGGTAGGTTACCGCACGGCTGTGGCTCTGGTGCCCTAACGTGTGCTCGTGGTAGTCGTCTATCGCCAGCACCAGGCCAAAACGTTGGCATAAGGCATCCACTGCGCTGGAAAGTAACCCATTGCCCGCCCCCTGTAACTGCAACTGTTCACCATGCAGGTTAACCAGCGCACTAAAACTGTGGTCATTAGCGCCCTGGCTATGGGTCTGATAGCTGAGCAACTGAAGCACTGGTTTTTCCACTAAACCATAGCTGTCGCGGAACAAACGCCAGATCTGCGCACCGGTCATTTCCTTGCCGCTTTCGTCGGTGGCAAGCTGTACCACTTTACTAAAAGCAATCTGCAACCCGCGTGGCAGCACCAATCCGTGATTCTGCTCCAGTAACCAGGCGGCCCCGCTCTTGCCAGACTGGCTGTTAACCCGGATCACCGCTTCGTAATTACAGCCGACATCCGCCGGATCCAGCGGCAGATAAGGCACTTGCCACAGGCCGTCCTTGCGCAGTTGCTGGGCCGCAAAGCCTTTTTTAATCGCATCCTGATGCGAACCAGAGAAGGCCGTAAAGATCAATTCTCCGGCATACGGATGACGTGGATGCACAGGCAATTGATTACATTGTTCAACCACCTCAACCACCTGTTTCAAGCGGCTGAAATCCAGTTTGGGAGCGATCCCTTGGGTGTACAGATTCAGTGCCAGCGTCACCAGATCCACATTGCCGGTCCGTTCCCCGTTGCCAAACAGACAACCCTCCACCCGATCGGCCCCGGCCAGCATCGCTAATTCAGCACAGGCCACTCCAGTGCCACGGTCGTTGTGCGGATGTACGCTGATACACACCTGCGAACGCTGGCTGAAATGGCGACAGAACCACTCGATTTGATCGGCGTAGATATTTGGCGTGCTCATTTCCACCGTAGCAGGCAGGTTGATAATCATTGGCCGTTGCGAACAAGGCTGCCAGACATCGGCCACCGCCTCGCAAATCTCGAGCGCAAACTCCAGTTCGGTAGCACTGAAGGTTTCCGGTGAATATTCGAAGGTCCAAGCGGTTTCTGTTTGTTGTTCACACCATTGACGAATACGCCGTGCGCCATTGACCGCCAACGCCACCGTGGCCGCCTTATCCTGCTTGAACACAATGTCCCGGAACATGGGTGCGGTGGCGTTGTACAGATGCACTATCGCACGCGGTGCGCCGTGCAGAGACTCAAAAGTGCGATCGATCAGTTCGTCTCGTGCCTGAGTTAACACTTGGATTGTCACGTCATTGGGGATCAGCCGTTGCTCAATCAGGCTGCGGACAAAATCAAAATCGGTCTGTGATGCCGAAGGAAAAGCCACTTCGATCTCTTTGAAGCCACATTCCAACAGTAACTGATAAAACTGGTGCTTGCGGGTGTTGTCCATGGGATCGGCCAGGGCCTGATTGCCATCGCGCAGATCGCTGGAACACCAGCGTGGAGCCGATTGCTGGCGGCGACCAGGCCATTGGCGGCCAGGTAAATCTATCGTCGGAAATGGACGATACTTGGTTGCAGGATTGGTTAACATCAGGATTCTCCTCAAGAAATAGGGCTGTACCCTGCCATTATTTCCTGCCTGAGCACGTCTTGCTCCCGCTTAACGGACAATCATCGTCGCAAAGCAGACAATATATCTGCCCTTTACCTATCCACAGCGCTTATTCATAAGGCCCATGCTGGGCATCAAACGGCAGCATAAAAGTATCCACCACCATCGACAGCGGTACATCAATCACCGTGACAAAGCGCCAAGGCGTGTCGCGTAAATCCCACTGTACCCCTGGATAGTATTGATGCCCATGACCGGCTCCGGGTATCGTGCGGCTGATGATGCTGCCGCAGCCAGATAATGTCGCTACGCTGGTGGTTAACAGCACCAAACGTGCTAACGATTTGATATGTAACAACGTAATTCTTCACCTTGATTGTTCAGGGAATAAGCAATGCTAGCGTGGATTTTAACATGGTTTTTTCTGAAACAAGGTGAGAGGTTTGAGCCCGCCGTTTAGCACCGGCCACAGAGGTTGATACAAAGTTATGCTGGAGCATATCGCATTGAGTTGTTATAACTATAGGGCATAAGTAAAAATCCATATCCCCGCCTTAGGGTGGCGATTGGGCTGATAGACCCCAGGGGATGCATTCCGCCCCTTCCGCCACGACAGAGAGGATTTTTAATGACTGATCAAGACACCACGGCCGCCGAAGCAGTACCGGAAAACGCTACATTGCTGAAAATTCTGGGCAGGTTGCTCTCAACCCTGGATGCCTCCATCAGTGGTAAAGATCGCAGTGTATTGGTGGCTGAGCTGGCTAATCTCAATCTCGATGGGATCTCAGAAGCAGAGAGGAAACTGGCAGCTGAATTGATCAAACGTGCCTTACAATCACTCGATCATTAAAATCCACCGGCAAACCATTAAATCCCCATCGGGGTTTAATGGTTTTTCATCGCTAAGCCTTGTTCAAAGCCAGGTTTTATTATCATAGCTATCTATCAATCCACTGATTAATAGAGATAAAAATTAGAAACAGCCCTCTTTTACCTCTTTTTTCTTTAAATCTCTCTTAAAATAGTAATAATAGCTTAATTCTTTTGGTAATCAGCCTTGGCGTTTTACCGGAAAAACAGGCTATTATTATGCAGAGCTGATGCTCTGATGCACTCTTTCCCTCATTCTGCCCACAGGAGATCGCTATTTTGGATGCCAGCACGATCAACAACTTGTTCATCATCGGTGCCGTGTTGGTGGGAGCAAGTATTTTCCTCAGTTCTTTCTCCTCAAAATTAGGTATCCCAATTCTGGTGATCTTCCTGGCAATCGGCATGCTGGCAGGCGTAGATGGCCCAGGGGGGATCGTTTTTGACAACTATCCTGCCGCCTATCTGGTCAGTAACCTGGCCCTTGCCGTGATCCTGCTTGACGGTGGCATGCGCACCCGCGTCAGCTCATTCCGTGTCGCCTTGTGGCCCGCATTATCTCTAGCCACCGTCGGCGTAGTCATCACCGCCGGGCTGACCGGAATGGCCGCCGCCTGGCTGTTTAATCTTGATCTGATTCAGGGATTGCTGATTGGTGCCATCATTGGCTCCACAGATGCAGCCGCCGTGTTCTCCTTGCTGGGTGGTAAAGGGCTGAACGAACGTGTCAGTGCCACGCTGGAAATTGAATCCGGCAGCAACGATCCTATGGCCATGTTTTTGACCATTACGCTCATCTCCATGATTGCCGCAGGGGAAACCTCCCTGAGCTGGATGTTCCTCATTCATCTGTTGCAGCAGTTCGGTGTGGGGATTGTTTTAGGTCTCGGCGGCGGTTGGCTGTTGCTGACGCTGATCAACCATATCAAGCTAGCAGAAGGGCTCTATCCTCTACTGGCGGTCAGCGGCGGTATTCTGATCTTCGCGCTCACCACTGCGCTGGACGGCAGCGGCATTCTGGCCGTTTATATGTGTGGTCTGATGCTGGGCAACCGCCCCATCCGCAACCGCCACGGCATCGTGCAAACCTTTGACGGGCTGGCGTGGCTCAGCCAGATCGGTATGTTCCTGGTTCTGGGGCTATTGCTCAATCCACACGACCTGTTACCGATCGCTATCCCGGCCCTGCTGCTTTCACTGTGGATGATCCTGTTTGCACGGCCACTCTCGGTATTTCTCGGCTTGCTGCCGTTTCGCAACTTTACCCTGCGCGAACGGGTGTTTATCTCCTGGGTTGGGTTACGTGGTGCCGTACCGGTGATCCTGGCCGTTTTCCCGATGATGGCGGGATTACCGAACGCGAGTCTGTTCTTCAATGTCGCTTTCTTCGTGGTACTGGTTTCGCTGTTGCTGCAAGGCACCACGCTTTCTTTCGCGGCCAGAAAAGCCAAAGTGGTAGTGCCACCGGCACCGACGCCGATTTCCCGCGTGGGGTTGGATGTCCATCCAGACAACCAGTGGGAGCAGTTTACTTATCAGCTGACATCTGAAAACTGGTGCGTTGGCGCAGTGCTGCGTGAGCTCAAAATGCCACCGGGCACCCATATTGCTGCCCTGTTCCGTGGCAAAGAGTTATTACACCCGAGCGGCAGTACTCGTCTGCTTGACGGTGATATTTTGTGTGTTATCGGCCATGAGCACGATCTCCCCATGCTCGGTAGATTGTTCAGCCAAGCCCCTCCAGTTACACGCGATGAGCGCTTTTTCGGCGATTTCATTCTGCAATCCGATGCACGCCTGAGCGATATTTCACAGCTCTATGGTCTAAACCTGCAGGAAGGCATCGATAGCCAGCAGACGCTCGGCCAATTTGTTACTGAGTTGATTGGCGGCGAAGCCGTTCTGGGTGACCAGGTGGAGTGGGATGGCCTAACCTGGACCATCGCTGAGATGGAAGCGAATAAAATCAGCAAGATCGGTGTCAGGATCGTTACCGATTAAGCCCAATCGTCACTGCCGCAGCGCTAATCACAATATTCCGGGAACTTATCCGTCCCGGAAAACTCCTAATGATAGCCATTATCAAATGACCCGATACTCTACCCATCTCAATACCTGAGTCAGTCGCGCAATATCAGACCATAACCCTTGTACTGTGATGGCTCTGAGTCTCGCTAATTTGGTTCATAACATGCTGATTAGGTAAGATAACGTGGCACAACAAGAACAAGAGAAAGACATTCTGGGAAAGGTTTTACTCACGGTTTCGGCACTGTGCGCCACTGCCGTAGCGGGGCTGTTGCTCTGGGGATTTATGCTGGATTAATCCGTTGAACTCCTGCTGGAACGCGATAACAATTTTGTTACAATGTGACTGCATCATCAGATACCGGTTGAGCGTATGCTTAATCTGCATTGATAAAAACAATAAGTCGCCCTCATACTCAAGTGTTATGCCCGTCTAAACCACGGGCTTTTTTTTAAGCCCTATTCACCGGGCTTAAAAAAAACCGCCGCAGCGGTTTTTTATTGGAGTCACGATCAGATTTTGCAACCTTCGCAGTCCGCTTCATCCTCGAGGATTTCTGGGACCTCTTTGGCCTTTTGAGCCGCTTTCTCTTCAGCTTTCGCTAATTCGGCATCAATATCAAAATCGAAAATATCATCACTCATCGTAATTCCTCAAACTAGCCTGTTTCAAAGGGGGATTATAATCGACATCCGCACCGGCGCAAACCCTTCAGTTCAGCGCCGCCAGCGTTGCCGATGGGCTACCTAGCTTCTTTGAATACGCCAGATCGTAGACGTCGTAAAAATCGATCTCACCCTTGTTGGCGATGATTTCCTGCATCCGCGCTTTTAACGCCATGCTGATGGAAGGTTCGTTAAGCAGCTCCTGCACTGTCTGCGGCGACAATGCGCGGGTAAAATACCATTCACCGTTGTAGCAGACGCGTAAATCCAATACGCCAATATCTTCAAAACGGTAAACCGGTTTAATCTCAAGCAACAACATGGCAAACATGAAAAGCACAAAAGCCGTAAAACCGAAGAACGCCACTAGCCCCATGTAAGGCACCGGATACATCACAGCAACCACGGCCAAATAGCCTGCGAACATGGCAAGACACAGATAGCGATGGTTGCGTGCAAACTCGCTGTTGAATCGCGGTTTGCCATCACGCCCCTCTTGCTGGTTAATCTGCTCGATTTCTTTCACCAAGATGTTTTTGATCGTATCCATCGTAATAACCTTATGCATAAGCGCATCATTACTTATCCCAAAGTACTTGGAGTTGCAGCCCACAACGCTACTGCTTCAAGTAATAAGGGGATATCACTATTATCTGTTCACGCTAACATAAGTACAGTTCAGCAAGGTAGATCAGTTACGATATTATCCACCGCAAACTGTTATATCTTGGGTTCACCGCGACTGTGATACTTTCCCTTGGGCAACCATAAACATGCGTTGAGCAACGTCATCAGCCTGCTTGATTTTACGCTTCTTCGGTTCATCACAATGCTGCGCGGCACGCACATAGGCAATTTCATGGGCCTGATCGATCATCGCGATAACCTTATCGCGTGTAGATTTATCCAGATGGCCCAGAATGGTAGTGATAATGGCTTGATAGGCATTTGAGGCGGCGGTCAGTGACTGTTCTCTGGCCTCCAATGCTGCAACACGTTGCAACAACGCCTGAAGCAGTTCGGACTCAGACATATCGACCTCCTGTTGCCCAGCAGCACATCTGCCTGCTTATAGTTTAGCAAAGGATAGAACCCAGTTACTTGAAGGGTGAGAGTAAGCTCATGACTAATTCCTCTTGCCGATTGCCAACCGCGATGAACAATTGAGCCAACGCATTAATTTACATTCGATATTAAAATCTTACGCGTTTTACACCACTTGCTTTATTCTTTATAGGATGATTCACCAAAGGTGCCCGGTTGCCGCTGACGTAATCTGCATAAAGCCATGGTTAATAAAAAACAAACGTTAGTCGTTATCAATCTTTGCAGTTTTCTGGTTCTGCTTTATAGCCTTTCTATGCTCCCGCCGATGATAATGGCTCTTATTTACAAAGAAAACAGTCTGTTTTCATTTTTCTACACCTTAATTATCGCCAGTTTACTGGGTGGAGCCTGTTGGCAGGCCTCGCGTCAAAAGAAAGTGCAACTGCGTACTCAAGATGGTTTTTTGATCATCGTACTATTCTGGATATTTTTCTCTCTTATCAGTGCCCTGCCGTTATGGCTGGATGACACCCTGAATATCAGCCTGACAGACGCCATATTTGAAGGCGTATCTGGCATCACCACGACGGGAGCCTCGGTACTGAATGATATTAGCGATGTCCCGAAATCCATTCTCTATTACCGCGCTCAACTTAACTTTATCGGTGGTTTGGGCGTCATTGTGCTGGCGGTGGCGATCCTACCCTTACTGGGCATTGGTGGCACCAAACTGTATAAATCTGAAACACCCGGCCCATTTAAAGAAGAACGCCTGACACCGCGATTGGCCGATACCGCCAAAAGTCTGTGGTCAATCTATATGCTTCTGGGGTTATTGTGCGTTCTGGCGTTCCGTCTAGCTGGCATGCCGTGGTTTGACGCACTATGCCATGCCCTTTCGACGGTTTCGCTAGGAGGATTTTCTACCCGCAATGAGAGCCTGGGTTTTTTTGACAGCTCCGCCGTCGAAAT
Organism: Serratia sp. HNCC26DJ206; assembly: GCF_057180605.1. Lineage (NCBI taxonomy): Bacteria > Pseudomonadati > Pseudomonadota > Gammaproteobacteria > Enterobacterales > Yersiniaceae > Serratia > Serratia sp. HNCC26DJ206. The sequence goes on along the minus strand of NZ_JBXUGP010000001.1, from coordinate 264,729 downwards.
GGTTGGCGGTATTTTCTCAATACTCGCGGCCGTCAGCTTTACACTTTATTTTGTCGCCGCTCAGCGCCGTAGCCTAAAGCCACTATACAAAAATCCTGAATTACGCTTCTTTCTGCTGGCGCTTGCGATTGTGATGGCGTTGGTATGCCTACAACTCTTCAGTTCGAAGATGTATGGCGTCAAGGATGCTTTTGTCCATGGATTTCTGCTCACCAGCTCAATGATGACTGACAACGGATTGGCAACCGCAGATTACGCTAAATTGCCGTCTCACACGGTGATCATCCTGCTCGCATCCAGCTTCTTTGGTGGCTGTGTAGGTTCTACCTGCGGGGGGATCAAGGCACTTCGTTTCCTGATCATGTACAAACAGAGCCGGCGTGAAATCCACCAGATGCTGCACCCTAATGCGGTTTATACCATTAAGGTAGGAAATACGCCCATTCAGGACCGCGTATTGCGTTCCGTGTGGAGTTTCTTTTTTCTTTATATCTTTTTCAGCTGTTTCTTCATCTGGGCGTTAAACCTGATGGGCTACGACCTGATGACCTCTTTCGCCACTGTCGCAGCCTGCATTAATAATATGGGCTTAGGGTTTGGCGAAACCGCAGCGGGCTTTGGTACCTTAAGTTCACCAGCCAAATGGTTGATGTGTGCCGCAATGCTGTTTGGCAGATTGGAGATTTACCCGATTCTTATCCTGTGCTCACGCACGTTCTGGCGATCCTGAGTGTGTAGACCAATGTAATTACCGTGGCAGCAACACGAAAAAATTACCGGGCTGGCCTTATCAGTACAGGCGCTGAGCATTATAAAAGCAGCACATACACTCAAATGTATACTTACAAGCTGCATGATGTAGGTTGAATTGCGTTGACTTATGGAGAGTAGAAGATGAGGGAAAAGCGAGTAACCGGTGGATTTTAAACAAAAAAATAGACGCCTGTTGACGTCTATTGATTTCGTAATGGTACCCGGGGCGGGACTTGAACCCGCACAGCCATAAGCCGAGGGATTTTAAAATCATAATTAACACCATTAAAAACAATCAGTTATGGTAAAAATCATAACATGGCGCAATTATCGTACACTGGCGAATCATTGAGTTATAACACCGAAATACGCCATGTTACGAACGCCTAATTGCATGCCTCATTCGCCGCCAATAACTCCCGCTCGTAACCGATCCGCTGATGCCGCTCCGCCCGTAGCGCACGCATCTGTACATCGATGGACGCACCGATCGGTAACTGGTCAACAGCGAACGCCGGTACCAACACCAGCGCAGTTTTGCACGGTACTGCCACCGGCACTTTAACTTCAACGTACGCGGGCGGTGGCGCTGGTTTATTGGTGCAACCGACCAACGCCAGGACGGCGATCACAAATAACCTTTTCATTGGCTGCGCTCCCGTTTTAACTCAGCATCAAACGCCGCTGATGCAGCCGCGCACAAATCCCCTTCGCTACGTTCGGCCAGCACGGTGTTAGCCTTAGCGTAATCACCTTTTGCCGCTTCCGCTGCCTGCTTCTGCGCTTCGCTGGCCGCCGCTTTGCGTAACGCCTCTAACGTTTGCAGTGCTGTAACTCCGGCGTTCTGGCTATCGATCGCCGCCGCCTGCTGTTTGTTGCTGTTCCGGCAGGTGGTCAATTCACGATTGAGGTTGTCGATCGTCGGTTGATAGTGGCGACTAGCCAGCCAGGCGCCAGCGCCGACGATGGCCGCCAGTGCCAGGCCGATTACGATAGCGGCGGTTATTTTGCCAGGCATAATGCGCGCTCCTTGCCGGCCCTGGTAACTAAACCCGGCAGGATTTTGCCAGCGGCATAAACCCAGCGTGGAAACTGTTCGCACGCATCATCTACGCGGCCCTGACGCAGCATGTAGAACAGCGTCGATTTCTGCGCGGTCGGGCAGCCAACACGAAACACCAGACTTACCGAGCTATCAAAAGCACCCTGCCGCAAGTGCTGGCCATTGGCGTTACGGTTCACACACCGTTCGGCTTCCAGAATGTTGCGCTCCCAATCGGCGGCGATCTGCTCAATCGTTTTGCGCACCCCTGGTTTTACGCCGTGCGTGTTGCCGACCCCGTCAGTCCATACGTTAGCCGGGCAAAGATACGGCTCAGTGCGGCAAGATTCAGCGTTACCGATCAGCTCCAGCCCTGCTTTACTGGTGCGCACGTTACCGTTGCTGACCACCAGACCGATAATCAGCGCAACAGAACAGACGGTGCCAGCGGCGACTTTATTCAGCTTGTTCATCGGTAACCCCGCTTTTCCATGCCAGCTCTTTCCGCCTGTCTTCACGCAGTTTGAAATACAGGTTCATCAGCCACGTCAGTAGCGCGAAAAATAACCCGCCCAAAACCCCAATTGCAGCCCATTGCTCTGGGGAAAACCTATCTAAAAATTGGGCGATGCCAAAAGCAGCGCTACCGCCTGACGCGCCATATGAAAGATTTGTTGTTAATTTTTCCATTCTCATACCTCACCCCCAGGGGTTTTATTTCCAATCCGAGATAGACTATATTTTTATAGCGCCGGAAAACTCCTCCAGCTGCAATAGTTGCTGCTCTGCTTGTCTTAATATATCCTGCCCGTTAGTGTCATAGATAAACTGATAATTGAATTCACCAGCATAGCTTTTGTTTATTGTCTTTTTGGCAATTATAATCCCGTCATTCGTTGTTGGGTTTAGTGAAATATTGGTTATGTCAATGATAATTTCAATGACATTATCCTGTGAGCCTACATTTACACCATCTACGATAATGTCTGCATTACGAGTTCTTGTTAGTTTAAAAGCCATACTTCACCTCCTTATTAACCAACTGAATCTATTTTTCTGTACGCACCGACGCCCACGTCAGTAATTCGTACCCAAGCTACCGTTGGGTCTGAAGGTGACGCTGAGCTATCCCGGTAAAACCAAAAGCCCGCAAACGGAACTTCGTATGTAGGCATTACACCACTTATACCGTGTGACTTACGCCATCCAGGGAAAAGCGGTAGAGCGCAGGCGTGGCTACGTGCGAACATGGCCCCGCCGAGTCTAACATCGCCACTCGCGTTGAAATCGACTTTCACCGCTTTTGTCGGGTCAACTATTCCGACAACGCGATATAGCCGCCAACCAGTGCGAACAACGTATTTATTTACTGATTGGAAGAGCGCATTTGAATCGTCGTCGTTCGATACTCTGATTTGAGTTATGCTCAGTGTTGGAGTGTCTTTAACCCAAATTGTGCCCCTCACGTATTTACTAGACCGAACCTCTAATTCAAATCTGAAATTAGCGTCAGTAGGGGCGGCATCTAATCCCCAGCTCCTGCCGCTTCCCGAAGGCTCTGTAGTGTCAGTGTATACGTGCGCAATGCTGTTACCCCTCGCGCACCATGGAAGACCTTTCGAACCCTCGATAACTGACCAATCCGAGCCTGTTGCCGCACTTTCAATTGTGAGCGGGATGAAATCACCACCTTGCTGGTTAGCCTTTGGCTCAGTAAATATCGACCAGCCTTCCGGCTGTGTAGTGTTCCAGTTGTTAAACTGCACTTTTGGATAGACGATATTCCAGTCGCCGTACACCTTCCCCGTACCTGTCACCTCGTCATACCAACCATATACGGTATTAAGCTGCCCCTCGGGTGTGTCGTTCCTAATTGGGTCACCTTGCGAGCCTGATGTGTCAATGCCAATGATTTCGTTTTCGTGACACTCAGTAAATATAGGGCCTACAGTTCCAGAATATCTCGTTACTAATAACTGACCGCTCATTCTGCGCAGGGTATTTGCGTTCACGGAGCCGTAACTCGTTTCAAAAATAATTTTTCCCGCAACCTGAGTGTTGCCGCAGCGAATATTTCCAAAATCGTTCCAATAAGTGCCTCCGCCCCACGGAGATACCCAATTTGGCTGACGGTCGCCTGATGCTCTAATAATTAAATCACTCGACAATCTCCATCGGCTAAACTCGCAACCCTGCGCACCGCGAATCTCTACGCTTTTTGCGTTGATATGCGTGACCTCGATATCTCGCACGTGCACGATCATGAAATCTGCATTGGGAAATCTACCGCGCAACTGAGCATTGCACCGAATAATAAATTTTCCCGCTAGCGCATGAACACCCGTCAAATATGCTGGATCGGTGTTAAATGTTCCAGTTTCACCGAAAAGGAACTTTGCCATAGTTCCATTTCCGTGCGCATCTGGCTGCATGTAATCGCCATTTACAGCGTCAAGAGCGGCGCATAGCGCAATAGTATTGTGCTGCGCAGTGGCGGAAGGGCTTAAACCAAAATCCTTAACACTAACAACATCACGCATTTTATCTTGGAATGTGCGCTGAATAGCTGCTGCCCCCATTTGGATAAACCATCCAAAACCACCAACAACGCCCGCGATCATTTTCTCGACATAGGAGTACATTGACCTGCGGTTAACTCCATCCTGGTCGTTTACTGGATCGGCTAAATTCTCAATCCGGTAACCGGTCGCATTAAACGGCCCGCCAAGCAACGGGCGATTGAGGGTTAACCCGAGGTACAGAAACGCCTGCTGTATTGCCATCCAAAGCCGATCAAAATCCTTGTTAACCGTGTCGGCCAGCATATCGCCATTATCCTGGTATTCGGTCAGGCGGTACGTGGGAACAAGGCGTTGAAGCAAAACCACCGAGCCGTTAGCCGGTGGTGTTAAAAAAACCACCTCCCCGCCGTCTATGTTGCCGACACCCAAAACCGTATAGCCAGTTGTCTGTACCACACCGCTGATCGATACAGTGAGATCGATAGCGCTGAGCAGGTAAAATTCATACGGAAAAACGGTGCTGATACCGTTGGCGGTGAAAACGTTGTAAGGGGTCTGGTTGGGGATTGCCATTTGCGGGCCTCGGTCAGTAGTCCACGGTGACCTCGTGATCTCCGTCTGATGGTCGCCAATGTTCCCGCTGTTGCGCGGTCGGTTTCCCGACCAATTTCCCTATGCGTACCGGCGTCTGGTGAATAGCTCCTGCGCCGGAATCTATGTAATCGTCCTCTTGGTCAACCAGGGAGGGGTTAAAATCCTGCATCTGTGAATACATTGGGCCGTCGAGAACTTCGGTATGCGCCCACAGGAATTGAGAGGAAAGCGGCGCTTCGAATGCGTCGAGAATGCGCTTCTGCTTTTTGGTCACGGAAAATTCTTCCGCCACACCACACCCGGTACCTTTAAGCGCCTGGCGCAGCAGTTTAGGCGCGAACCCACCTGGCCCGTTGACCTCCACCACCACGCGGGGGATCTGTAGCTGGGTGACAAACTCCCTGATTTGCACTACTTGGCCGCCGACAATTTTGTCGTTTTCGTCAAAGTCGGCCAGTTCCCCGACCAGCCCCACGCATTTATGCCAGTACAGATGACCGCGCGCGTCTGTCAGCATGACTGTAAAGGCGCTGGCATCCGATTTGATTTTACCCAGGGCAACGTCCCAATAAGCCACGCCCCCCACAATTTGCACACCACCCAGCCACATTGAACATCCGCCGTTCGCGTAGCGGATTTCTGGTTGAACGCTGTATTCACGGATGCGATCCGGGTTAAGGCGTGACTCGCTGACAGGCTTACTGTGAAGCTGGTATTGGCTGTCCCACTCGTTAAGCGTCCGAGTTTCCTTCCTGCGCTTCTCCATTTCCTCCCGAGTGAATCGTTCTGGCCATTCGCAACCGGCGTAACAGTCGATAGTGGTACCGGGCGCAGCAGCGAATTCGATACCGTCCGGCGTTAACTGGTAATCAGTACCCTCCACCAGCAGCCGTGCACCGATGTGGATCCCAATAAAAACGAACTCGGGCCGGAACGGCAGCACGTAGCGGGTTTTATTGGCCTGTGCCTCTTCAATCCGGTGCTCAAAATTGAACAGCTTTATCGTGAGACAGTCAGCCCCCATTTTTTCCACCTCATCGTATAAGCTGTCGTGCGTGTGCGGGGTACCGATGTAGAGCTTACGGCCGCCCGGTACCAAGATGTGCGTTTGCTCCCCCAGCCGGTACCGGAGTTTTTCGCGGGCTTCTGGGGTTTGAATGTTGCGCGGTACTTCCACATCGTCGTTTTGGCACTCGTCTGCTCGAGCAGAAGTGACGTTCGATAGAATGCCCTTTGCGTACATGGAGCCGTTGCGCATATCCAGCGAACCGTTTACCCACCACTGCTCTACGGTTCCCTGCCCATCCGGCAACATGCCACGCGTTAGAGGGTGATTGCGTAAAACGTTCTGCGTGTCACGGCTGGTTTTGTATGCGGTGCCATCGGATTCTGACTGGTGCAAAATGCGGTACTGGCGATCCTGGTAATAGCGCCAGGCGTTGTACACGGCCAAAATTGAGGATTTACCAAACCCACGGAAACAGCGAAGCACCGCGAGATCCCCGCGATGCTCCAGCCAGTGGCAGGCCCGGTAATGGCAGTCTGGTACCTTCCAGTTCATGCGCTCGGCCCACATGATGAAGAAGGCAACGAACGAAATCATTTTTTACCGTGCTTGTTCTGGATTCGCTCTAATACCGCCATTGCGGCTTTTTCAGCGCTGGCCACCTGCTGGCCCAGCTTGAACGCTTCGTCGTCCGGATCATCGCCCTCTTTCGGTACCCCGCCACGCGTGTGCATGCCGATCAGCGAATGCACCTTCACAAGCAGCGTGAGCGATGCGGATGCATTTTTCTTGCACCAGTATCGATTACCGCGTTCCTGCTTGGTATGTTTGGTGGATTCTTTGCCAGCACCCGGCCAGTTATCCGGATCGGCTTCTTCTAGTACAGCGTCGGTTAACTTGTCGCTGAGTGCGGTAAGGCGGGTTCTGTAATCGTTGTGCATAAAAATAGCCCCATGGTTAGCATGAGGCTATGGTGGTGCGGGGTGGCGGTCGGTTTCCTGACTATCGTTAGAAGTTTGACGTCGAGATCTTAACCGGCTTTTTGCTTGTCAGTTTTCCAGGGCTTTGCGTGAGGTTTTGCAGATCTTCAATATGCGCGACAATGTAACCACCCCTACGCGCTGTATGAAAAAAGCCGTCCATTGTCATGACGTGCTCATCGTCCCTTAGTACGCTGGAATTCACCATCACGCCATTTTTAACGGTAAGCAACAGGCGACCGTCAAACTGGTAATTGACTGCTGATGAAAGTAACTCAGCTTCCATGCGATCGAACTCAGCAATGTAAGCCTCTTTGAATGCAGCGGCCTTTTTGCCAGTGAAACCCATAACGAGGAACACGAAGCCGTTTTTGGTGATTTCGTAAATCTTCGAATCCCGAGCCGCGCCATTGCCGATTTCCACTTCTTGAACATGGGCGCAAAAGTTCGCCGATGCAAATTGCGGCGAGCATTCCAACGACTCGATTTTTTTCAAAACATCTTTGTGTAATTTGCCAAAGAAATTGGCTACGGCCTGAGAGGTGGTTACGGCTTGGCCGCTGCGGATTGTGATTTCAGGGCATGGTAAGCAGTACGAGTTGACCATGATGATTTCCTCTTAGTTGAGTTAATCACCACCTTCAGAGACCAATCCTCGGGTGGTGAGCTGTATGGGGTTGGTCTTACCGGCTAAGAGGATCCGGCGCTTCCTAAGAAGCCCCCACACAGCCCACCATTGAGATGTAGCTATGTTGCGCACATAAAAAAACCACGTCTGGCGTGGTGTGCGCCTCTTAATTAACCGGGAGACCAATCCCGGCAGCGGATTTTGCCGCTGCCATATGACTATACGATAGTGTGATGTGAGAGGCAATAGAAAGACAGATCAGGGTAAGGTGAAAAAACTAGACAAGGCGTTTATCTACCTGCCAACCAGAATCATTTTTTAATGTTGGTTTTACTGTCGCCACAATAAAGCCAACCCACCCTTTGCGGTCATCGCCAAGGGTACTTGCAATAATTTCACTATGCTCATAGGGTACCCATATCACAAGACTACCTTTTATTACGACCTTCTCTTCTTTGGTCGCAATCGCAGATGGGACAATAAACCCTCCGTCATCAGAGCTTACCTTCACTGTACAGTAGTAATCCCCGTTACCATCTTTATCTGGTTCATCCTCTACTATTGCGATAAGCCCTTGCTTTGGTCTTATGTCGGTAACAGAATACTTGCATGCATACTCAAACGCGGAAACATTATCCTTAAAATATAAGTCATTAAATTTTTTGCTGTTCATTATTCGCCCTTACAGTTAATCTATGGTATTAATTAATGAAAATCAATAAGATGGCTATAATTTTCACTTCGGTTTGTATCGGATTCGTTGGTTACCCTATAGTAAATCACCTCCGTGAGGTGCTGGAAGATAAACCAATAGAGCTTGGCGGGTCGGCGGCGAGTTTTTTCAGTGAATATCTAGCGCCGTCACAATCCGAAGGTGATATCTTCAAGGACTACGAGCCTTTTTATGGTCATGATGACGGAAAGGCAATAATGATTTTCGTGAAAAACCCACTCTTGTCTCATGAAGATTTCTATAAATCAAAAATATCCAGAGAGATGCCGGAGTTCGCGCGCAAAAAGCTCGTTAATGCATATTGCAATAGCGTGCCCATGTCGTTTTTATACCAAGCTAAAACGGACGGAAAAACCATCCAAATTAGCTATTATGACCAAACGAAGCAGAGTCTATTTTTCAGTGTGGCTGTAGGCCCAAAATCTTGCTCTACTTAAGTTGCTCCTCAACGTTATTCAGTATTGGCGCTACCCAGAACAGATTTTGCCCCGGTATAAGTTGCCGCGTAGAATGCACGGCCTTATCATCAAATTCGCCGCTCAATATCCCCGTAGCAATATCAGATAGTTTTCCAAGGGAGTCAAACGACGGGCCAAGAAGTGAACCGATCGCGTTCCGACTGGCGTACCGGGATTGCGTACCAGTACCAAGCGCAGGCCCAAGCCCCAACGTGCCGGCGCTTACCTTTTCCAGCGTGTTATTAAACTCCATCAGCGGCCCGATAACGCCAGACCGATCGATGCCCTCAAGTACCAATTTTTCTGGCGCGTAGTCAACATCACGCCCAGCCAGCGTATTCTTGATTGCGTACGTCATTGCCCCCAGCATAAGCTGAAGCCCAAGGCCGTAATAAAACTGCGCTTCCCCTGCCTGAATGCCGCCAACGGTGGAGCGGTTATAGGATCCGAAAATAAACGATTTAAACTGGAACACCAGCTTACCCATTTGGGAGCTTGACCACAGCGGCGTATCGCCGATCCCTGGCGTCACTATAGTATTATTCACGTCCTTCACCACTGCGGATTCAAAAGCGCTACGCACTACAGGATCATCCCATGCGCTACTATTACCGATGCGCAGGCCGTCTACCGTCTTTCCATGCTTTTTGAATTGCTGCTGAATACGTGTAGCCATGCTGTCATCAATGCCCAGCTTAGCCAGGCGTGGGTTAGATTTTGTTGCCCCTAGGATAAGATCGGCAGTATTCATGCCATTAAGCGACTTGTGAAAGGCGTTCCACTGGTTCATTAGCGTGAGGTTGCCAAACTTGCCGGTCGCGTAATCAAGGCCTGATTCCAGCATGGTACGCTGTGAAAATCCGTCCGCTATATCAGCGATCGCCCGACTGCGATCGGACAGTACGATATCTAGTGCCGCGCCTATCTTCTGCATTTCTTCTTTGCTGGCCTTCCATGCTGGTGAACGAGATAGCCATTTACCGTAAGCGCTGAATGTTTTACTGAATCCATTAACCATTACCGCGCGCGCAAGGTCAGGAACCGCTGATACCGTCATGCCACCGAGCTTTGTGAGGTAGTTTACGTTTCTAAGCACGTTACCAGCGCGAACGAACGTACCCGAAGGATCGTCCGGCATTTTGTAGGTACCAAGCAGGCGATCGCGCATTGCCATAATATCCGCTTCATCGCGTTTCATTCTTTTATCTAGTTTTACTTGGCCTGCCGGGTTATTGCGCATCAGCTCTGTGTATTCATCGCGAATATCTTTAAGCACACGTTCCATAGATGAGTCGCCAAAGTTACGGGTTAACTCGATATTTGGCGCGGCGTCGCGGATATGGCGTTGAAGAACAAAACGCACATCCGATTCAAGGAACGGCTCAAGCAGATTGTCAGGCACATTAAGCGAACGTGATTTTGTTGCGCCTGGCAGCCGTACAGAAAAAGCGTTAGCGTAGTCCTGAGGACGCAAGGCACCAGTGATTTTCCCTATCACTTCATCCGCTGCTATTTCCAGATCTTCAAGTGGTACCTTGTTATCACCGCGCGACCACCAGTCGGTTAAAATTTTCCTGAATTCATCGCGCCTAGCTAAAACCTCCCCCTGTCGATACATGCGCGGAAAATAGCTTTCTGCGCCAGTGACCTTAAGATCTTCCGCCAGCATGCCGAGCGCCTGCATTTCATTACGAACGTTATCAAGGATTGGGCGTAGCGCCTTTGCCGTTTCCTGCACCACCGCATTAGGGCTGGTATCATTCCTACGCATAGCCCTACCAACCTCCTCGGCAAAATCTAGCTTGCTACCAGTGCCGCCCTGCGCTCTAAATTTTGCAAAGCCATCGTTTGCAGTCACAACGGAAGCCGCTTCAGAACGCGCCCACATGCGAACCTGTGTTTCTGCCGCTGATGGCGTGGCTATCCCTTCAAGATTCTTGGCGGTGGTAAGGTTATTCTCTGCCAACTGCTGAACGGTGCGGCGCACGGTCACTGATGGGGAATCCATGGTTCGCCCTAGTGGGGTCATATTCATGACCTTATTCACCACCTTCGGCCCCCGCATGGTTTCTTGGGCCAGCGTCGTTACTGGGACATTCATTGCGCCAACGCTGCCACCTGTATTAATGCTACGCAGTGAATCCGCAATTTCGGTTTGCGCGGCACCCCTAACCTCCGGGCTTAAAAGATGGATAGCGCCGCCCAGCATACCGCCCAGCACCGCCCCCGCTCCGGTATGAATCATGCTCTCTGTTGCGGTGCGGGTGTGTTGTTGCTGATGCAAAGCCAATTCACTTACCGCCGTTCCACCTGCCGCAATGGCGGCATTAGATACAACACGGGCAGCAAGCCCACCCTGCGCACCAGGAATAAACAAACTAGCAATCGTTACAGGATCAACCACGCCAGCGGCTATGCTGGCAAATACCCCAGCAGCGCCAGACTCAGAAAGAAACTGCTTGTCTTGATTCTCCTCATCAATCCGCTGCTTAATTGATGCGGTTTGTTGGGGTGATCGTGAGTCAGAGAACGCGGTAGCCCAACGTTCATAGCCCTGTAGCTCACTCTTATCAATAAATGGGTTATAGCCCTCCTGCTCCTCAAAATCTGGCGCAGGGTTAAACAATCCGGACATCATATTGTACTGCCGGAATGCCGCGCCCAATACCGAACGATCCTCTTCTACTGGTACCGGATTTACACCAGGTGTTATTGATGTATCCCATCCAGCAGGCTGCGGCGCGACGAAATCATTAGCAGGTAGATCGGGAGTTGGATAAACAGGCATTATTCTTTACCCCATTGGAAATAGTTTTTCAGTTGTTCTTTCTGCTTTTCAATCCGCTGCTCATGCCCTTGCTGATACTGCTGATCAAGCGTTCGGTGAGTATCTCTGAACCCTCTGCGCTCCTGGGCTTTTTGCATCGTTTGTTCAATGCTTGTCTTATCATCTGCCAGCATTTGCTGATAAGGTTTCCAGCTTTCTAGATCCGGGCGATAACGTAACGGCCTACCGCTTGCATCATAGTAAGGCTGTAGCGTTGGTATCCCGTCCTTGTCTTTATCACTGATCATAATGGCGTAATCACCATTGCGCGGGGTGTTAGCGTCAGGAACTAAAATAACGTCACCCTTTACTTTTCTATCCGGTTTGGGGGTGCTGGCGCTTGATACCCTTCCAACGCTTCCCCCAACAGCACTGGCTGCGGGTATGTCTGAAATCCCATATACCAGCAAGTTTTTTTCTTCCTCCCACTGCTTAGACTGCCAGCCTGACGGGCCGCCTTGGTATAGTGCTTCTGGGGCGTATTTCATGAATTGCGCTTTGCCGTTAACTTCGGTGATCGACCATGTTCTTGCAATTTGTTGATTGGTCATTTTCTTTGCAATATCAGCGTTACCGCCCGCCGCACGGAAGTTAAGATCATAAAGAGACTGATAGTCATTGCGAAAACGAGCCGCTTCGGCGGTGGTATCTTTCGCAGATGGATCTACTCTGAAAAACTCCGAGTGCTTGCTAACAAAATCACTGGCCGCGCCGAGCCTGTCTTTCTTGTACGAAGCTGAGCTTTGCTCAGATGAGAGTTGTGACTTTAGTGCATCCGTTTGGTTGTAAGCCAAATTATAAGATTGCTCCATTGCCATTTCAGGGTTAACGCCAGCGTCACGTAATTGTTTAGCGTTGAGATAAAATGACTGTTTTTCTTTTGGCATGTCAGATAACGCAGCCGGGTTCTCATCATAAATTCTGCTGACCAACTCGGCGGCTGGGATGGCCACCTTGGGATCTTTTGATACCGACGCCGCATTAATAATTGATGAAAGCCCAGGCGGTATAATGCCCGTTCTGGATACGAAAGACGCTGCGGCGTTGACCTGGGCGTTGTCGTTGATATTGAAGTCTTTAAACTCGCTTCTCCAATAGCTATCAGCCGCATCCTTGTTGCTTTTATTGCTGGGATCTAGTGCAGTACCGTTATTTAGCGCATTCGAAACCATCATGCGCCCCTGAGCTGCGTCCCACTCCTTTTGAGCTTTAGCTACTGCAGTAGTCCTGCGCTGCAGCGATCTCCACTGGCCTATATCTCCGCCTGATGCCTCAAGCTGTTTGCGCTGACTATCGATCAACGCCTGCGCGGCTTCCGGCCCTTCAGAAATTGCCCTGCGTATTTCAAGTTGATCACTCAATAACTGCTGCGCATCGCCAGCCATACTGGTGCCTCTCGTGCTGGCAATTAATGCGGTAACAGCCTCTTCTGATGGCTCCAGATTATTATCAACAAGCAACGAAAACTCATTAATGTTTTTAGCTGCTAACGCCTCCCGCCTAGCCTCTGCCACCCGCGCCCGGTTTTCGAGGGTGATCTGCTGATTTGTGAGCTTGTTAAGTAACACGTCTCGCCTTTCGGGATCTAACTTATCAATATAAAATCCCGAGGTTAGCTCTTTATCTAATCCAGAAAGAGCAGCACCATTGTTACGCGATTGCATGAATCTTTGGTTGGCGTGGTTGTACCAGTTCCTATCGATAGCATCCTGCTTAATTTTCCCCCACTGCGCACCATAGCCAATGCGGCCTTGTTCGGCCATTGCCTCTATCTGAGAATTAATCTTCTCAATGTCGGCGCCTGGGTAGTTCGTCAGCTTGCCCAACGCATCAAGCTGAGTATCAACCTGATCGCGCGCCTCAATCTTAAGCGCGGTATGCGCATAATTTCTGGCGGTAGCCATGCCATCAGCCTCATAGCGCGTAATGCCGCGCTGGGCCACTTCGCTACCGGCAATATCCAGCCCGGCGAACTGCGGTTTATCCAGTTTATCTACCGCTGTTTGATAAAACGTTTCTACCTGGTCAGCGCGTAAGGAACCATCTTCAACGCCGGTGCGAATAGCCTCGTTGATATCTTTAATTTTTATCTGGTAATCAAGAAGCGCGTCGCCCGCACGTCCACGCACTACGGCGTTTACTTGCTGCTGAACATCGTCAGCTAGGCGTCCTACAGCTTGCGCTGGTGCGCCAACACCATCAACGTTAACGCGCGTAGGTTGTGGCTGCGGAGTAACATTACCGAAATTCCCCGTTGGTATACGCATTAGTTAATCCCCATATTCTTGAACATGTTATTTGAAGATGCACCACCGCTGTCCACGCCACCCTGCGACGGATTGGCTCTTTTCCAGCCTGAATACATAGTTCCGCCAGCAGATAACAGTGAGCTTCCAGCGTTGATGTAGCCTGTGGTTGCGGCATTGTTTCCGCTAATACGGTCAGCCTGCGCTTGCGCGTTATAGCGAGCGTCGGTATTGATGCCATTCATCGTTGTGGTGTAGGCGTCTTGCTCTGCATCACCAATGATCCCAGACGTAATACGCAGTGCGGTACCTTCTCCAGTTTCCACTCCGGAAGCCGCCAGCGAAGCGTTTGCCTGCGCCGCCTGCTGCCGACCGGCCTTGCGGATACGGTCAGCCTGCACCTTTGCGGCCCCGCGCGCGGCCTCGGCGTCAGCGTTCGCCTGTGCCGCCTGGTAGTTCGCCATTTTCTTTTGCTGCTGCCCGGATGCCACCGCACCACCGGCCGCCAGCACCGAGGACGCTACCAGGGCAATTTCTACGCCAGTACACATAATTAAACCTCCATCGAATACAGGGAGCCGATACGGCTCAGGCCCAGACGTTCGTACATCTCTCCGGTGCGCGCTTCATGCACGCCGGTGGTGATGCCCATATTGATCAGCGTTACGCCATGCTCTTTTGCCCAGGCAATAAACTCCTTAACCATGCGCGGGCCCGCCGAACCGCCGCGATGCTCCGGAGTGATAAACAGACCGTATTCAAACGCCATTAGCGCATGCGAAAAAAACTGTTCGCCAATGCCACCGGCCAGCCATCCAACGACGTGGCCACCGTGTTCTGCAACAAGCACGATCCCCGCGTCGGCATCGATAAGCTGTCTGGCCAGCGCCGCGCACTTCTCTTCATCGAATGATCCGGAGGCATAACGGGATTCCAAAAACATTCTGGTACCGAGTTCAATCAGCGCCGGGATATCACAGGCTGTTGCGTGTCGTATCATTGTTACCCCGCGTTACTTGTGAATGTGATCATGATGGCCAGCAGGTGGAACGGTAGCGGCTGCGGCTGCTGGATGATTAACGTGTCCTCTCCGCGCTCCCAGCCTAATTTCCCGAAGAAGTGATCGCCGGTGAAAAGTGGTGCGGGCTGGTTGAGGATTTGCGGGCCGAACGTCCGGAAGGGGATCACCTGCCCGTTACAGGTTGCGCCGGTGGTTTCAAGGAATCGCATCGTTACTTCTGATGTGCGTTTCTTGGCGTTCTGCGTGGTACCTTCGGAGGTGGCTACTTCTGGCGTGAGCGTTTGAATTGTGCTTGTGAAGTGCAGGCCAAATTCAACGTTGTACGCTTTGCGCGTCAGCGTTACCTGACCGCTGGAAACTTCGCGTTGTGGCATCACAGAACCATCGGCAACGATATCGATCAGCTTGCCTTCCAGGTGTTCTAATCCGTCCCACGTTTCCGCGCCCTCCGCTGCTGTTCCAGTGGTGGCCGAGTCTGTACGCACATCCGGATCAAGCACTTCGACGTAACGCACGGTTTGGCCGTTCACCTCACGGCGCACCAACACATAAACCGCGTCGTTATTTTCTGTGGGGATTGAGGCGACCGATTCAAAATGGCCCTCGGTGGTCTGGCGTGACCAGGCGATAACGTCCTGCGCGCGATCGATGGACAGCGAAATTAAAACGCCGTCATTGCGTACCAGCCAGATAAACGCGTCTGGCTGCTGCTGGTATGCCATATCGATTACGCCGGTACCGGTGATGTGCTCTGCTAAAACGGTCATGTCGTTGGCCGAATAGGAAACAAAACTATCCGGGTCATAGGCCACGGCATACAGCTTCTTACCTGCGCGCTGGATAAACATGATTTCAGTACCGACGCGCACCGGCCTGATACTGTTGCAACCGTACGGGCTGGGGTTTTTTACTGAAATGTTGGTGGGGGTGATCGCGTTGTCATTACCTGCCGTGATCGTGAACTCCCCGCCGAACGTCAGGGCGATCAGGGTGTTCATCTGCGCCAGGTGAACGATCGGGTTTAGCTGGTCAGATGATAGCGTAAAGCTGATCGCGTCGTCGTCGTCGGTACCGAGTTCGAAAGACAGGTAAATGCCGGTTTCGCTGAACCAGATGGTTTGCGGGTATTTTGGGGAACCCGCTAGAATCAGTCGCTGCTGATGCAGCGTTACGGCCCCAGGGTAGCCGAATTCATCACTCCACACCGTATCTTCACGTGTCCACGCGCCGGGTGATGCGGCTTGTGTAGCGCTTAAATCGGTGCGAATGGTGCCCACGGCAACCTGCGCGCTGGTTATGCTGCTAATCAGCACCAGGCCGCTGTTAATGCGCACGTACGAACCTACATCCTCAGGCACCCAGCCGTCACCAGTAAACGGCGGTAACCCACCACCGCTAGGCGGTTCCGCGTCGCTCAGGGTCAGCGTAATTTCAGAGCCTACGAATTCTTTAACCGATGGCGCGCACCACTTTTCAGGCGTTGGGCGTATCTCGTCAAACGGCTCAACGATAAACGGCGCAGGTTCCAGAACCCAATCAAGCTGACCACGACGTTGCAGGCGGTGCGGCCTAACGTTTTGGTTAACCAGGAACATTGTATCGGCACCCTGCACGTAATTGATCGCGGGCAAATGCGCCACGCTGTACGGGCTGGCGATTTCGTACGGTGAGCCGTCACCATTAACAAGCTGCTGGCCGTTCTGGTAAACGCGCATGTAACCATCGCCGAATTCCAGCATGTAAGACTGCGCACGGTTGAACACGTACGGCATTAACCTGGCCTTGCGGTCACCGTATTTGGCAACCGCCGCGAAACGGGTACCAGGGCGACGCATAACACCGCCCTGCACCACACAAACGGCGTTCTCGATAGCCTTGGCCCCATTAGCGTATCGAGTAATATCAACGCGGCCCATTAAGCGCGGAGAGATTTCCCCGGCTGTAAAGTTGGTTTTAATCAGATTGGCGCGCATTAGAACCTCGAATGCAATGTTGGGTAACCGCCCAATTCTTCTGGCGGCTCTTCCTGGCCATCGATCGCTTTAGCTTGGCGCAGCAGGTAAGCGGCTTCCTGCGTCAAACTGTCGCGTAGTGAGGCGGAACCCGTTACGGCGTAAGCCAGCTTGGCTGCCATCATCGCTTCAGCCAGACTGACCAGCGCAGAATCCCACGTTGATTCGTTTTCATTACGCCAGATGTAGCGCAGCCGGATTGCGTTTATGTTTGCCAGCAGTTTGTTACCTTCAATCCGATACGGAATATCTTCGTCATCCTCCCCAACGGAAAGAATGCGGAGCAAATCACCAGGTAGCGGAAACTGAAACCCAAAACCAAAAGCGGGCGGCGTACTGCTGGGTGATAAAATCACGCGTTTCACAGCGCAGTTCCATGGGTGCTTGCGCAGCAGGTCGTTACGGACGGTGGGATAAATGTTTGCGCACAAGCGCGCGTGCTCGGTGGCCTCATCGAATGAGTTAATCGGGTGAGCGCCGAGTGTGAGCAATGCGTTTGAGCAGATAGTTACACTGGAAGCCATGGGGCACCTCTAAAAGAAAAGGCCGGGAGTTACCCCGGCAAAGGCGCTGGCATTAGGCATCAAAATCGATGGCGACGACTTTTCTCTCGTTTGCACGACCTGAGCCGTAAGAGGCCAGAACAGAGATCTGAATAGTGTTGTTCTTATCGCGGCGCGGGCCGATATCAACGTTATAGCTGATGCCGGTACCGAAGTGCGCAGCGGTTCCCGACCAGGCTACAGCGGTCGCCGTGCTGCCGGTTACGTTGAATTCCTCGTAAGGGATCCAGTTGAAGCCCAGCCACTTATTCGCCACGGCACCTTCTTGCAACATTTTTCCTGCCATGAAGTCGGCACTGGTCAGCGTGGTATCGCTTAGGATTTGCGTCAGCATGTCGGCGTTGTACGCCATGTACAGTTCTTCGCCGTTCTTTTCGTCGGCCTCGTTTCTGCGGAAAATCGCTTTCGCGGCGATAATCTTGGCCTTGGTCATGCCGGTACCGCCTGAAACAATCTTCTGACTCACCGGCAGCGCTACAGGGGTGTATGCGCCGTTGTTCTCCTGTTTGCGCAGAATGTCGCCCAGCAGTGCAGCGTAGATGATGCGGTCTTTTGTGCGGTTTGCTGCCGCTACAGTGGCGTTCATATACTCGCCCTGCGGCTGCGCCAGCAGTTTTGGCACGTCTGTAGGTTCAACCGGGATATGCAGATCGTAATCGGCCATGATCACGTTGCGGGTACCGGCTTCCGGCACATCCCAAACGGTATCACCGAAACGCTGGGTGCGCGGGTGCATCTCCACGGTGCCCATATCGTTGATTGTGAAGCTAGCGCCGGTGATCATCCCACGGTCTTTAACGGAGCCTTGAAAGCGACTGTCTATCTGCTGGGTCGCAATCTCGAAACCATCATGGAACTGCTGCACGAACGCGGCAGTAATCATGTTCTTATTGGCTGTAAATGGCATTTTAATTACTCCAAACAATCGCCTGCGAGGTATCGGTTTCCCGGCTCGGTACGCTGGCCGGGTGGCGTTACGGTCAGCGGGAATTCAGGTATCCGGCTACCACGCCGGGCTGTTGGAGTGATTTTGGGTGTGGTGTGCGGTCGGTTTCCCGACCAAATAAAAAAGCCAGCGGTTAGGCTGGCTTGGAGGTGGTGATATATTTGTTAGCAATCATCATCCGGCTTAGCGACGGAACGACACGCAAACATGCAGGCTTTCTGCATCTCTGTTTTTGCCATTGCTACCCAGCGTGGATCTGCGCCAGTTTCTTTGGCGGTATCCAGTAAGCTTAAAAAGTGGCGACTAACATCTTTGAGGCGATTCATTACTTCAATATCGCCAGCGGTTAATGTGCGATAGCCCTTAACGGTTGAGCCATCCTGCGGTTTTGCTTCGTTCATTGGCATTCCCCTTTATTTTCCTATGGTGTGAAAATTACCCTATCGGCTGTTCGCCGTAAGTCTTACGATAGAACGCGCGAACCTGAGCGGATACGCGTTCGTGATCGGCGTGTTTAGGATTTGTGTACGCTTCGGACTTCATCAGGTCGCGAATACTCTGCTGCTCTTCGAGGTTGATCTCACCGCCCACTGGTGCATCCTCGCTCATCTCTGCGCCAATCTTGGCCAGCATGCGGATCACCATCGGGTTATTACCGATTTCATCCATCTTGCCTTTGTCGGCAGGGTCGGCCAGATTGTTGAATGCGCGGTAAGCCAGGCCGATATTCTGTTTAAACTCCGCGTCGGTTTTCCATACTTCACGTAATGCGGTGGTAGCGGCTTCCGCGTCCAGTTCTGCTGCACCGTTTACCAAGCCGCCAGCGCGCTGCATGTATTCACCCAGCACGAAACCGAGCTGATCGTTTGTGATGCCCTTAGCGTGGGCGGATTTTAAAAAGCCCTGCATTTCTGGATCGGCTTTGAATTCTTCCCAATTGAAACCGTCCACCTCAACTTTAGGGGCGTACTCCTCTACGGTTTTTGGTGGAACGTCACCACCGCCCAGGCGCTTTTCAAGGCTTGTATGCGCCTCAGCCAGCTTACGAGCAGAACTCTCCATGTTGAGCTTGCCATCTTCGCCAGTGACGCGGTATTTCTCTGGTATCCAATCAGTCGCGCCCGGCTGGCTTTCTGCGCCGGTGCTGAGCAAAGAAGTGCTATTGCCACCCTGATCACCACCGCCGTTATTGCTCCCATCATTGCCACCGCTGCCCCCTTCGCCGCCCTCAGTGCCTGCGGCGTTCATGAATAAGTGTTTAAGTTTCCACATCGTCGTTTACTCCAGGTTGAATACGCGCTGAATGGTCAGCGTTAGTGATGTAATGGCCAGTGTCTGGCCTGTTTCGTTCAGCAGGCCGAGCATGAAGCCATTAACCGAGAATGGATCCGTAGGCCCGTACGTGTAGCTGATTAGGTTATGGTCGCGGTTTGATAGGTCGGTACCGGTTACCTTGACCGTGGAATTGGAACCGATGATCGTTGTGCCATCAGGGCGGCGCAGTTGTACTTTCCATTCACGGGCTGTTCCGCTGGCTCCCCCAACAGTGCCGCTCACACGAATACGAAACAGCAGCATTGATTTGCTGGTCTTGGCTGGCACCTTGTACAGCGTGGCGGTATGCGTTGAGCCCGCGTCGCTATCGGTCGATAACGTGGCGGCCAGGGATGCCAGATTGAAAAACGCACTGGCCGCGATGTTTTGCGTTCCAGTCCATGAGTAAACATCTTGCACAAAGGTTAATTGCTGGTGCGCGGCGTCAATCAGTAGCCGGGCCTCGGCTTCCGTATCAGCTTGCAGCAGCAATTTACCCAGCGGCGTTGCGCCGGTGATATCGTCAACGCTGACGGTTTGCGATTCTGGCGGTACCAGAACAACCTCCCAGCCGTTAGCCGTTAATACTTGAGTCATTGCCATCGTCTACCCCGTTAGCTCTGTTGATTTGATTCAGGATGAAATCCAGTACCGAGCGCTGCCCTGCCCGGTAACACGTTTCCCTATCCCCCTCATGGCCACCCTTCACGAAAATGGCCATGCCAAAGCGCCTGGTTAACTCATCAAGGATTTGAGGCCCGCCCGGCATTTCCTCAAATAGCCGTTTGTAATCCTCGGGCGTGATTTGCTTCTCGGTCATTGGTTACCTGCCAATCGTTGGCCGAGTGCTGCCCCGGCTTCTTGCCCTGCTGCGCTGGCTGCCTGTTGGCCCGCCTGCATCATCAGCGCCTGTTGTGCCTGCTCCTGCTGCGCTTTGGCGCGTTCATCTCGCATGCTGCTGACGTCAGAGGATGAGCGTAATACTTTGGCTGGTACGCCTAGCCCCTCAGACATAACCCGTATTGCTTCATCAGAATCCAGGTTGTCGCGCGCGTCCGGGTAAATGGCTACCAGTTGCCCGACTGATGCCGCCAACTGCTGAATCGCGGTCACATCCTCCAGTTTCTGGGCGCGCGCCAACGGTGAAATGTATTTCACGTTGAAATTGGCGGTGTTCATGCTCTCCGGAGGCGGCGGGAATACACCGGCACGCAGCGCCAGGCCAAAGCAACGGGCAACAAGGGGTTGCAGGTATTCAGCCTGGAATCGACCGTATACAGGGCCGAGCAATTGCCGGATGAGCGCCACGCGCACATGCACCTCGGTGGCAGTCATGGCCGGGCCGTCCTGCGGCTGTAGCTGGTCGGCCATCATAATTTTGCGGATAGCGCGCTGTAAGCGTTCTTCTGCTGTGAATGAGACGTTGAAGTCGGAGCCGGTGAGCAGCGGTTTCATGCTATCGACGCTGTTCGCCACAATGATTTTGCGCGGGCCCACTTTGACGGTGCGCGGGTTGAGTACGCCATCGTCCTCGGCAATCCACATGCCGGAGATAGCCAAGTCTTGCGCGGCCTTCTCCATGCGTTTTATTTCGTTCAGTTCTTTGCAGTCCGGGAGCGCGTCATACGTTGGGCCCACGCCGTAACTGGTGCCGGGTATCTTCATCCAGCGCGGAACGCAAACAGGGAATTCGTGGTACCCGGATTCGCGCACCACCTTTTTCCCGGTTACTTCCACGTTGTACGACGCAAAGCGCAGGTTTTTAGCCAGGCGCGCATTCACCACGTAGTTTGTGCGCGGGAAGATGGCGTGCAGGAATTCAAACTTATCGTCTGGTTTATCCTTCGCCGCCTTGAGTATCTTCTCACTCAGAGCATCCTCACCGAATTCGTTGATCGCCTGTTCTGCTGTGAGCTGGTAGCAGCGGTAAATGGTATCAATGATGCCGTCTTTGCGGGTGGATGCCACAAAGCACTGCGCCAGCGGCCACTGCTGGAATGAGAAACCGCCCTCATCGCGGTTCTCGTCGATGTACAGCGCGAACCAGCCAGCGCATACAACGTCAAGATTGGCCTCGTAGCCTTCTGCGTCGAAGTTGCTGGCGTGGATGTTCTCCCATACCAGGCTTGCGCATGTTGACAGCCAGGCCTTGGCATCATCAGGCAGGGATTCGCTATCGAAACTCAGCCATTGTGCGTTTGCCGGTGTCATGCCGGACATAAGCGCCGA
The DNA here is from genome assembly GCF_057180605.1 of Serratia sp. HNCC26DJ206. NCBI lineage: Bacteria > Pseudomonadati > Pseudomonadota > Gammaproteobacteria > Enterobacterales > Yersiniaceae > Serratia > Serratia sp. HNCC26DJ206. The sequence continues at coordinate 242,855 of NZ_JBXUGP010000001.1, read as the reverse complement.
TGCAAGCATGCGGGCGCTGTCTGTCGCAGTGCCGTCCAACAGCATTGCCACCTTGGATTTAGCACTCTGAGCGTCGAGAACTTGCGTGCTGAATCCACTGCCGCGCAGCGGGTACGTGAAGTCGTAGCATTCCCGCCAGACGCTTTCATGCAACTGGCGGCCTGCTTTGAGGTTGTTCACGCGCTTTAGCAAGCGGGTGGCGATTTCGTCCATCTTAAGCCCCTAGGGTTGGTTTGCCGGTTGCGCCGGTGGCCAGCAGTGAACTACCGGAATCAGTTGCGCCGGTTGAGCCGGTGGCCAGCAGCGAGGAGCCTTTCTTGCGCTTCTTGCGTGCTGCTGCGTCTGCGTTCGCCGCTTTAGCGCCAGCGTTCGCGGCTGCGTCTGCCTCGGCTTGCGGGTCGCTCTGTACTACTTTTGGTGTTCCGCCTCCACACATGGGGGAATCTCCTACTCTGGTACGTGCCAGCCGTCTTTAGTCAGCACGGGTTTGGTTAAGGCTTTGCGCGCACCATCTTCGTTGCGCCTCATAGCCTCTGTTGCAGTCATGATGCCTTGCAGTGTTGGGTCAGTGCCTGGTGCGGTAATTGCCACCTGTGAGGCAGTCGCCTTTCTTACCAGGCTGAGGAAGTCGAGGTTATTGGTTAGCGGGTGGCCAACCTCATCAACGAAGCCGTACGCCTCGAAACGGCTGATAACATCGAAGCCAGCGGCTGACAGCGTGGAAAGTATTGCGTTACGTTCTGCCAGCGCAGTGCTATCGAGTAACGCCCCAACCTTCTGCTGCACTGTTACGCCAGCAGTGGAATCGACCTGGCCCGGATCGGCACCAATAATCGGCGCGGCGGTGTCGGTACCGGTTGCCGTGGTGGTTTCTGCGATAACCGTTGCGCCAGCGGTGGCGGCGTTCAGTTCTGCGGCGGTGTTTGCAGTCTCGGTTACTTGCTGAATGATGGCGGTGCCGGTTAAAGAATTCTCCAGCGTGGTATCAATTTCATCGGTTTTGGTTTCCTGCCCCGGCACTTCAACAGTCTTCTTAGGACGAGCCATTGCGGTTACTCCGTGGTTTGATTGAGTGGTCATCTTGAACGGGGTGTGCGGACGGAATCCCGACCAAATCAACCGCGCTTAAACGTCCACCACTGGCGATAGAGCACGGTGGGTAACTTCTTCTTGTCCAGCCCGGTTACCTGGCACCACAACGCGATAAGCGCTTCACCGTCCCCGTGTCGCGGTTCACTGCCGGATTTCCAGCCGAGCACGGCGGATTTGCTTACGCCCAATTCGTTGGCGATCTGCTGGGTTGAAATGGAGCGGCGGTTTAGGTCGGTAATGACGCGAAACCATTCAGTGCGGAAAGTGGCGACGAGAGGCATTTTTAACCCCCTAAACGCGCGCGTGCGCGAGGGTAATGCGCGATGCGCCCGCACTTCCCGCTTATCGAAAAGGGGGGTAGACAGAATATTGTTCTATCCGCCCGCGTGGCGCCCTGTGACTTTTCAGCATTTCCTGTTGTCCATAGGAGTAGAATTAAATTCTGCATTCGCGTAACTCCCCCACTTCACGTTTCACCTGTTCCAGTAAATCCAGTTCGGTACCGTAGTTTTCCTCCCATGTTTTGTGGCCAGCGTGTATAGCGACGCCGTGACCGCCTGTGCGGTGATGTTGTGGGCAAAGGGGTAATACGCTGTAGTTGCTGGCGCGCTGTCCTGCGCCCTGTCCGGTGCGGATGTGGTGGATTTCTGCGGGGGATTGGCCATAACACAGGTTGCGGCATACCACGCAACCGAGTTCCGCAACGTCAGATAACCATTCCTTTTCGGCTTTGGTTGTCATGATGCGTAATCCAGAAGCTGTGATGCGGCGTTCTCTGCGGACTGCTGGTTTGGGAATGTGCGGTACAGGATGAAATTCCACAGCACATCGATTGTGGCTTTGTAGAGTTCGGCGAACTCGATATCGTCCATCTTTGCGAATGAAATGCTTTTGGGCTCTTTGCGGATTGAGCCATCAGGCATGTGGTATTCAGTGCAGTGGCCAGATTGGATGATTACCCAGGCGCGGAATGCTTCGAATGATTTTGTGATGCTGATATTTGCGGCGCGGTTGTGTGCTACGTCTTTGAGATACTCATCAGCAGCGGATTGCAATGCGTCTTCGTTGCCAGCGTAATGAGCCAGAAATAATACGTAGCCGCGTATGAGTTCTTTATCGGCTGGCGATATTGTTCCGCCTGTCGGCTGCCAGTAGTGATAACCGAGATTCAGGAGGGAGAAGTATTTACGGTGAAATGCTGGATTGCGGGCCTGCTTGAAATCAGCATACAGAACCGCACCGAACTTCACTTTTGTTTGCAAGAATTCCCTGGCGTCCGGGGTTGCCGGTACCAGTAAACCACCTGCTGATTTTACAAATGAATACTGCGCCATAAGTTATCCCCTTTTGGCGCAGCAATTGTTCAGAATTTAAAGCGGCTAGGTGTTCAATCCAGCCCCTTAATTATAGCGTAATACCCTCGGGTGATACAACCGTATAACCTGCCATTTTCTGTATTTCTATCAATGCTTTAAATGTTAAAATGAACTCATCATCCTTAATGTCTCTTGTGCCAATTATCTGGCCATCGACAATGCGAATGGCTATGTAACAATTGACAGGGAGTGTTTTTATAAAATCTGTTACATCAACCATAAATAACCCCGGAAAATCAGATATATATAATCCCTTCCACTCCCTGCCTGCACCTAAAGCTAAGTCCTGTTTTGGTGCCTTATCAAATAGGATGTATAGATCGATAACGCGAAACCGATCGTTTTCACCGATCGATACAGAAAAATACTGTATATAAAAACAGTATCAGTAACCCGGGCATTGATCAATTATTCAATAAGAAATAATTCAAAATGCATTTAACTATATGATTGGTCTACCAATGGTAATTCCATACATGCCGCTATGAACGCTTTCGCAGCTTCTGCGTTGATGGCGTTACCATAGGCGCGAGTTCGTCCCACTCTCGCGGTAGCCCCATTAACAATCGCGGGAGTTCCGGATTCAGATAGCCAGGCTTTCCAATTTGACGCTGCATGAATTCTTGTAAATTCACTCCACGCGGATGCAATTTCCGGCGTTCTAGGTTTTCCATACTCATCCCACCTCTGTAGTCTCGGGCTATCGGCGTGGGTAGCGCAGAAATAGAGCCTTGTCCTGATATCCGTCGCACCGACGCCGCAAGCTGGGAATACTGACGCCCCGCAGGCGTAACCCTGGCTTTCCAACTCATCGAATAAATTATCGAGCCATCCGCTATTAATTGCGTTTTTAACCTGCTCTCCAAAGATTTCTGGAGGGCGGCGCTCTTTGATGAGATCGAGCCAGATTGGTGCAAGGTGTCTTTCATCTTGCTGGCCCGCCTGCTTTCCAGCGACGCTAAAAGGCTGGCACGGGCAAGAGCCAGTCCAGGCGGGACGATCGTCAGGCCATCCGGCTTGGCGCAGTGAGTAGCTCCAGACTCCGATACCGGCGAAGAAATGGCATTGGGTATAGTTTTTAATGTCATCGGGTTTTACGTCCACGATCGAGCGTTCATCAACATCACCGGGCGCAATATGCCCGGCTGCGATCAGGTTCCTGAGCCATTGCGCGGCGAATGGGTCGATTTCGTTGTAGTAAGCGCCACGCATATCACTCCCCCTTAACGAATATGATCCAGTGTGTCTTGTCTGCCTTGCCGGTACGCTGCCAGATGGCTGGCTGCTCATCCGTCAATACGATTATTTGGCTCACGGGTATCTGGGTTTCCGCCCATTTGAATATCAAAACGCCGTGAGGCCTCAGCACGCGAAATGCTTCTGAAAACCCAGCCCGGATATCATCACGCCAAGTATCGCGATTTAGCTTCCCGTACTTCTTCCCCTGCCACCCATTTGGCCCAGCGCGATCAAGGTGCGGCGGATCGAAAACAACAACTGGAAAAAAAGCATCGGCAAAGGGAAGCGCGCGAAAGTCAGCTATTACGTCAGGGCTTACTACCAACGGGCGACCGTCACACAACGTATGTTCCTCATTGCGGATATCACAAAACACAGCGCGTGGATCAGCCCTATCAAACCAGAACATGCGGGAACCACAACAAACGTCAAGGATCGCCCTACTCTTCATAATCATAGAATCACCACCAATGCATAAATACAGGCCACCAGCACTGCCACATAGCAGCCCAAAAACACCCACACCCCGATTGATAATTTGCGTAATTTCATTCTGCTAACCCCGATTCTCTTTGCGATCACGCCAGTAATTCAGGCGCGCCCTGAAATGCTCCCGGTATTTTTCCGGCACCTCTTCAATCGCGATCAGTACCTTTGTGCGGACGATCTTCCCCGCGTACAGGTCTTTGATTAATCCGCTGGCGCGCAGGTCGAGATTTTCCAGATCCCGATATTCCTGCGGCCAGGCTCCGCGATTGAACGGTAAGCCGGGCGGGAGGTAATCCGATTGCCCGGCCATGGGTTACCTCAACGCTTTGGCGCCGCGATCCGAGTTAACGTAAAACTGTGGATCGACGCGGGTTAAGGTGAACTCCGGTACCGGTTTTTCATGGCGCGTAATTTCGCAGTGGGGGGATTTCAGCATCGCGGTGATTCGAGCCTGTAGAACATGCCGGGTTAATCCGTGTCCGGGGGCTTGCGCATCAAGTGCGGCCAAGATGCTGGAATGCGATAGGGTTTTTCCAAGCATGATCGCCACCAGCTTTTCGCCGGGAAATCCTGCCTTCTTGGCTTTCTTCGCTGCGGGCTTACTGGCCACAGGCTTACGGGAGAACTTCGGCTGCATGACTTGAACCGGTACCGGCGCAGGTACAAACGCGGAACGGGTGCTGGCGCGGGCATTGGCATTCATGCGCCAGATGATCAGTGCGGTGTAATCACAGCCATCATCAACAACGTACGGGGCGTTTGGATAAACGATTTCAGTGTGCATAGGTCTTTCCTTTGGTTTTTAGCGCTGGTCAGGCGCGGTTAGAATTCTTCGGTGGTTTTTTTGTCTTTGGCATATCGCTTTGATTTTTCTTGGCCAGTCTGTGATCGGCGTTGTGCCTCCTCGGGTGAAATGTCTTTGATATATCCGTCAACCATCAGGGCGTGCGCGGTACCGCTGGCCCCTTCCCTGTTTAACCTCAGGATGAGTTCCATCAGTTGCGGGTCTGAGTTCTTGTTGTAAACCGCATCGCGGTACAGGCCGATCCAGACGTCGCAATCCTGCTCTATCTGCCCTGTGTCTTTACTGTCGCTCGGTACCGGCCGCTTATCGGCGCGTTCTTCTAGTTTGCGGTTGAGCTGTGTCAGCAACAGCACTACGCAATCCATTTCTTTAGCCAGGTCTTTTAACCCGGTGGTGATATCGCCGTAGGCAATATCGCGGCGCTCTGCGGCTTCCGCTTTCATCAGTGTGAGGTAGTCGATCGCTATCAGGCCGATGGCGCCGCGCAGGCGTTTTATCTTCCTGCTTTCGGCTACGACGTGCGCCAGCGTCACGCCCGGCGTGCTGTCGATCATCAGGTTGGATTCGGATAGCTCCATCGCCTTGGCTATTGCCCGCGACATATCGCTATCATCGTTGGCACCCACGTAGAAAATTTCAGACTTAACGCCAGCTTCCTGAGCGACCATGCGCTCGATGATCCCCCGGTCGGTCATTTCCAGGCTGAAAACCAGCGTCGGCAAACGGTGATTCAGTGCAAAGTGAGTGGCTATTTTGTTGTATACGGCTGTTTTACCCATTTTTGGACGAGCACCGATCACAACGAGCGAACCGCGCAAGGCCTGTTTCGGGAACATCACCTGGTCAAGGCTTGCGATACCCAGCGTTAAACCGGCTGCGTTCGTCGGATCCTCAAATCGACGGCTGATATCATTCACCCACTCCTCGATAATCTCCCCAGCCGGACGCAGGCCGCCGCGCTTGCCCGTTCTGGCATGATCTGTAACGGCGGTGATCATCTGCTGCACGCTGGCCAGCTTGTTTGCTGCGTCCATGCCGTTATTTGTGCTCACCATCTCGATGCAGGCATGCAGCTTTTCGAGTGCATACCGCAAAACCGCTTTTTCACGGACGGCATGCGCGTAGCTGGTCATGGCGTGAACGCTGGATTTGCGCCCGGTTTCGGCCAGGTAAGCAAAGCCGCCCACCTGTTCAAGTAGCCCTTTGCTTTCCAGCGCATCGCTCAGGCTGATCAGGTCGGTAGGCTTGTGGGCGTTGGTTAGCGCACGGATCTCTTTGAAAATCGCCCTGTGAGCGGCAAGGTAGAACGATTCAGGCTTTAACAGCCCAAACACTGTGATCGCCCTGTCCTCTTCGGTGTTGTGCATCAGGCTGCCAAGAATGGCCTGTTCGAGATCGACGCTGTACGGAACCTGAGGGAGATTATCGATCATTGGCGCGTTCCTCTTTCACGGCGACATAGCAGCGCTCAGTAACCAGGTAATCCAGGTTCTTGCGTTTCCAGAAACCATCCCTGCCATTTGGCCGATCCTCAAGCATCCAGCGACAGTGTTTGCCGATATAGCGCAAATACGCCTCCCAGCGCTCCTGGTTGAATTTAAATTTCTTCCAGAAGTTACGTATGGTTTTCTTGCGTGCGTCGGTCAGTACGCGAACCTCTGCCATTTCTGGCAGGATTTCGTGATAGGCGTCGAGTATCACCTGGTAATTCATTCGATCATCGACTGGCGGTTGTTGGGGGTCAGCGTCAGCTGATCCACTATCAATAGGTTCTTTTACTGGTTCTAAAGAGTGACTGGTTCTGGGTGCAGCTCCTGCACCATCCCCTGGTGCAGCATTTGCACCATAGGGTGCAGGAGATTCACCATAGGGTGCAGCATTTGCACCCTGCTTTTTTAAGGTGATGTGATAAATATTTGACCGATTAAGGCCGTTCTCTGCCTTCCGTGTTTCCACGCGCACGAAGCCATCTTTCACCAAGTGCTGGATATGGTTCTGTACAGAACGCTCTGAGATTTCACACTGTTCTGCGATGTAGGCCACCGATGGCCAGCATTCCCCCTGATCGTTGGCATTATCGGCCAGCTTGATCAGCACCAGCTTACGCAGTGGATTACCTACCTTGATGCTCATGGCTTGCGCCATCAGGTTCATGCTCATAATCAGACCCCCAGCGCCTTGGCTATCTGGCGGCAGGCTTCCTGGTACTGCTCCGGCGTTAATTGGAAATCGCGCAGCGCTGCCTTGCTCTGCTCGTATCGCTCCCAAATTGACAGGGCCGCAACGCGTCGCCCTTCGAATATGGGTTCGATTTCTTCTGGCGGTACCGGATTACCGTTTAACCGGTACCCGTTACACCATGTGATCCTGTCGATGGAGTTCAGCATATTGATCTTTCCTAAAACGGTCGGTTAAACGCTGGTCAGGCGCTGGGTGTTCTGCAAAGCGTGTAGCGCTCCGGCAATCTGCTGGTGTGTATCGTTGGCTCCCAGCAGGATCGCGATAATAGCGGCTGCAAACTCACGTATGGCCACAGACAGTAAATATTGAGTCGTTACCCCACCCAGGCGCGCCCGGCGCTCTGTCGGCAGTGCTGCGGCCATTGCGTCGGCCAGTTCGCGGATCTTCGCCCTGGATGCTTTAGTCTCACCACGCAGCCAGCGAAAAATCGCTTGTCGATTGGTGTTGATCGCCTGGTGGTCAGCAACGCCGTTCTGCTCAATCGGGTACAGCTTCACGATTTTTGAATCGACACCAGAAAGCAGCCATTGTTTGCTGATCTCAATGGCTACACGTTCCTGCCCGCTTTCCACCGCCCATCCGGCGATCTCGTCTTTCAGTTTTTCGATGTCCACTTCTTCGCGTCTCCTGTCGCTTTTTGATTACGCGTAATCAGATTTCTGGGGGTGAACAGCTTTAAGCTGCACCTGTTTGCTGGCCTTGGTACAACGCTGGATCGTATTTCAAAGCACCGTTTGTAATGCGTTCCAGACGGGCGGCACGGCGCTCGGGAATAACATCCCCCCAGCGCGATACAGACGCCTGAGAGACACCAGCGGCTTTGGCCAGCTTGGTTTTACTGCCAAAGAACGCGATTGCTTTTTCTTTTAACACGCTTACCTCCTGTTATTAACTTTGATTTGGACTTTATGACTTAACAAATGCTAAGTCAATATAATTTATATTAACCCCTATGAAAAACGAAAGGCTGAACGAGCGTATTAGAGCGCGTAGAACTGAGCTTCACATGTCTCAGCAGAAACTTGCTGATACAGTGAAGGTTTCGCACGTCACAATTTTTAAGTGGGAGAATGGCGAGACTGAGCCGAAAGGTAAGAATCTGTTCGCGCTAGGTAAGGCGCTCAAGTGCTCCCCCACTTGGCTTCTCTACGGCGATGAGAATAGCGCCCCAACCCCAGCGGATGAATTGCCAACAGAGCTTGATGAAAGACAGCAGAAGCTATTAGAGCTATTCGACTCCCTTCCTGAATCAGAAAAAGAGCTGCACATAGCGGATCTCGAACTAAAAGTTGATGGATTCAACAAATTGTTTGAAGAACTGCTCATGGCAAGAAAAAATTCAAAGAAAAAATAAAGTTAATTCAATAAATTACCCACTCCAAACCACTTAACTTAACTTTTTGTAAGTTATTTTTGTTGACCATTAACTTACCTTTGGTTAAGCTCATTCCCATCAACAGCGCAAACCATGCAGCGGTTGTTCAGATAACAAGTTCTGACAGCGGGAAAGACCGCAAAGATTTGGGGTGTTGTGGCGATGGAGAACCAATTCCGGTCGCACAGGGGTGAGGAATTCAGATTACCACGCCACAGCAGCCCAAGCGTTACACCATGTGGCTGACGGTCGTAACTCCCGCAAGGGTAAAGCGACGCCGGAAAGCGTAACCGGCACCTAATTTGATTTGGAACGCTCCCCACCAGAAATGGTGTGTTCTCTGCGCCCCGTAGGGAGTTCACGGGCCAGCCGGCCAAGGCGCGTAAACGGGCAAGCCTGATGCTCGATAAACCTGGTTAAACAGTGCCGTCCGCTCCACGTTACGGAGCACCACAATCAAAGAGCGTGGGCGTGAAAAACTGAAATCTGCCGCCAGCAAAGTAACCCGAAACCCAATCGGGCTGGCAATAGTGTAGGTGGCCCGCTCTTTTTGATTGTGGTGAATGCGCAGGCAAAGCGCCGGTAAGTTTAGCGGGTTTTTTGACCTCATTTTGACCCAAGCCGCACCGGTTGTCTGGCTGACTAAACGCCTAAGTGACAACAAGCCGGACATGCACCGGCCACCACAAACTACGTATCCACAGCGGGAAAGTGTGGACTAGGAAAGACCAGCGGCCTAACCAGCCGTGATCGGCACCTGACCAGTGCTAACCGTGGAAAGACCAAGCCTCACCAGGGCACGGTCGCAGAACCTGACCAGTGACGCGACGCCGGATAACGTAACCGGCAACCTAATTCCAGAAAGTAAAAAGCCCGCACAAGGCGGGCTAGTTACCCGGTTTTACATCCCGGGTGATGGTTGAAGGCGACCAAACCTTCAACGGGTGCCGGGAACCACCCCGGCCGTTCTAGGAAAGACCAACGGCTTACGCCACTGATCTGTTAAATATTATATCGGAGTTGCTATGAAAGCACTACAGATACCCGTCACGCTGTACATCCATGCGCTTACGCGCCCTCTGCTATCTCAAGCTGAATTGCCTTACCTTATTTCATCTGTGGATATGTCAGATGTATACGATTCGTGCGTTCTGCTTGAAACCCGCACTATCAACGTTGAAGTAATCGAACCTGAGCCGATCGACGTTATCGGCAAACAGATTGAAGCCCTGCGCACTCAGAAAGAGCGCATTGCGGCTGAATCCCACCGCCAGCAGGCAATCATCGACGACAAAATTCAGCAGTTGCTGTGCATCGACCATTCACCGGTTGATGAACACGATCTGCCGTATTGAGGTGAGCAATGGAAATCAAATCAGCAATTGAAATGATCACCGCCGCGGGCCTCTCTGTTTTCGAACGTGAAAACAACTGCGATTCCAGTAGTGGCACAAAGCACCTCACTATTATTGGCGGAAAGCGTCGAGTTGAGTTCTATCCAACCACTGGCATGGTTTATTCCAATGCGGTGAAGGGGGAGTATCAAGCTGTGCGTTTGCCGAAAGCCGGCATTAGGGTAGCTATTCGCCTAGCGAAAACCGGCCAATAACACCGCGCCTGACCAGCGCTTAACCAACCATAGGAAGGATCAACATGCCTATATTCACTGTCGGCTTTGAGCCGAAACCAAAAGCAGTAGCCAGCGGGGCCGTTTCGATGGCCGTTGCTATCGATGCAAAAAATGCAAAACTGGCGGTAATGAAAGCCATCACATTAATGGAAGAAGAGTTTCCCGACTCAAGCGATAACTTCCTGAAACCTAAAGTCTGCGCCGATCGCGTTGGACTGCCCCGCCCACCCATTGGACAATTCAGTACTCACTGGATGACAGAGGTTTTCTGGAACGAGGAAACCAAAGAGTTCAACACTCTACCAACAACCGAAACTGATGAGGTGCCAACCGGCCCTGTCGATTTAATGCAGCAACCGGCAAACGTTCGGATCGCCGCCGTTGTGATGTACGGTGAGGGTGAGATCGATAACAATCAGCTTTCGCTGGTTGTCGATATGCTCAACGATGAAGATACGCCGGATGATACCGGCATGCGCAGCGTGATCGAGGCGCTAACGTCCGTCACTCAAGTGGGCTGCATGTATCCCAGCGCCATTTATCGCTTGGTTTCAGCCATATTTAAACAGGCCGGTGGTTCCGTTCCGGCCAAGGCTGACATATTAGCTTTTGCGCAGGAGTGGGTAAGTAACCCGAGTGAGCGGGAAGGAATAAAACTTGGTCAGTATTCAGAGACCAGCGTCAGCACTGATTCAAAACCGATTGGTCGCGCATTCAAGCAAACTTTTGAAACTCTTGATGTGGAAATAGCATGCGCCCTATTTCCTGGTGATTTCGACATTTATAACATTCCTGGTGCCATTCACCGCCGCGCCAAAGAGATAGTTGCGGAAGATCGGGAGGATTGGAAATGCTGGTCAATGGCACTGCGCACAACAAAAAATATCAAGAGTTATGATCGTGCGACTATTTTTGGCGTCGTCCGTAATGCCCCATCAGAAGATACTCACCACTTCCCTGATTCTTTTAGGCGCTACATTGATAGCTATCTTAGTGAGCACGGGGTATGGGAACCTGGATATCAGCAGGATGAAAAACCACTTGAGGTGCAAAGTCTCGGAAATGGTCATTTTTCCGTTGATGGCCTAGTAGGCGATGCCGCCTCAAATGAAGTCGAAAAAACGGAAGTGGCCACCACTAACCAGGTTAGCGATGAGACGGCGCAGCAGGCCAAAGAAACCCTGGATCAATTGGGGTATGGCGTATACGCAACCGAACCCGGTAGTAAATCTGAGCACCTGCAACGCGCTGAAAAGACGCTGGCCGATGTTACCGAGCTGGTTACGCAGTTAAAAGCCGATGATTTCGAGCAGCGTGCAAATTTGCTCGAGCAATTTTTTGCAGAACAGCAGCAGTCCGCCCTTGATAACCTTGATATCTGGAACAGGGTTTATAAGACCGATCCCAAGCATACAAAAGCGTTTGCTAATAACGGTGGCGGGACGTCGATCAATGGTACCTACATGGTTATGCAGGCTACCAAGGTTTTCGGCCCTCAGGGGATTAACTGGCGCGTTGAGGTTATCGAGGAACGGTTTGATGATGGTGCGCCAATTATGCGATCAGTTAAGCAGCAGGACGGCAATTACCTGAAAGAGATGATCCCCAATGGCGCAGGCGGTTATCTGTGTGAAGTTAATCACACGGTAAGAATAAACCTGATCTTTGAGCACGCAGGGAAAAAAGGCGTGATCCCTGCTTACGGCTGCACACCATACATTCAATCCACCAAAAATGGCGTTGTTAGCGATGGTGAAGCGCCTAAAAAATCGCTGACCGACGCCACCAAAAAAGCGCTTTCACAGCTTGGTTTCTCCGCTGACGTGTTCCTCGGTTTGTATGACGATGTTAACTACCGGGAGGAGAATAAGGCTGAATTTGCAGTCAAGAACGCCAGTGATAAGGCCGAGGGTGTAACCAGGCTACGTGAAGAACTGGACGAGAAGTTAACCAAGGTCGCTGAAACACTCAGCAAGGCTGTGACAATTAACGAGGCCAGCAAGATTCACGGCTCCATCGCGCGTGAAATTGAAGCCTATCGAAAAGCAGCCGAAGCCAAGGGCGACACAGATCACGCCAAGTACTTGGCCGGACGCCTGCGCCGCCTCACCGTTCTGAAAGATGAACGTATCAAAGCCCTTTCCACTTCCGAGGAGAAAGTCCAATGAGCATTACAGCCATCGCATTAGCATCCGATTACGCCAAGCTGCAAGAATTGGTTGAAACCTCCGACGAACTGACGCCGGAAATGATCGCAGATACCTTGGAGGGCATCGAGGGCGCGTTAGGCGATAAACTTGATGCCGCTTATACCTACGTTCGCAACCTTGAAGGGCTGGCAAAGACCGTTGACGAAGAAGTTAAGCGCCTAGCAGATCGTAAAAAGTCATTCGAGAATCGCGCTAAATCCATTCGCCAATATGTGCTTAATTGCCTGCTGGCATCCGGTAAGAACAATTTAAAAACCGTGGCTAACACGTTCACGGTTCGAAAAGGCTCTGCGAGTATTGTGATCGACAACGTTGATCTATTGCCAGATGAGGTGGTAACCGTTGAAACCCTTATCACACCAGACAAGAAGAAAATCAAAGAGGCTATTGAGAAAGCCAAAGCGGCCGCCGAGGAAATTATTGCTTTGGGGGAGGAGCTGCCAACAGAGCTGCTCAACCCTGTTCCTGGTGCTCGTATCGATATCGGCGAACGTACGCTGCAAGTGAGGTAACACGATGCTCAGACGAAACCAAAAGCGTGGGCAGCCAACTTACATCACGCTGCCAGACGGACGCACCGGTACCATCCGCACCGATCGCCGCTGTGATGTTGAATACGAGCTGCCGGACGATGTGAAGATCAGCAGCACCCCACCACCGAAATTGATTAAGCCTAATCAGACCCGATAGCCCTTCACCTGCATTGTGGCGACCCTCTCAATAACCGGGAAACCACAATGCAGGTATGGAAACCAGGCGCGCGCCTACTCTCCGATTTTGATATCAAGATAGGCCGCCTTAGCGCCAGCGTACGGAAAAAACAACTCACAGAAGATGATATCACCCGCGCGTGTCGTGTGACCGACGACGCAATCGCTCGGGTGATTAAACCGAGGAAAGACCAGCATGAGAAACGACCACGACATAATCACCAAAGAAGAAATGATTGAGCTGACCGGTCACCATTATAAATCCAAGCAGTGTGAGGCATTGCGCCGCGCCGGGATATTCTTCATTGAGCGCCCGGACGGCCACCCAAAAACTACCTGGGGGCATTTTATGAACCCGGTGAAGTACCGCAGCGAACCGCAGAAACCGGCCCCGAAAGAGCCTAATTTCGAGGCTATGTAATGGCCGGTAAAAGAAAAAATCCCGCTGACCACTGGATGCCGCCGCGAGTTTATCGCGGCCGCTCTGCGTATGAGTTCAGAAATAATAAAGGCCAGGTGATAAGGCTCTGCGCTCTTGATTGCGCTCAGTCTGCTGTCTGGGCTGCCTATGAAAAGCACATTGAGCAACAGAAGGAGGATGAAACCTTTAAGACGTTGGCAAACCGTTTCCTCACATCGGCAGAATTTACCGATCTGGCATTTGAAACCCAGAAGGATTATCACAAATACGCGAATAAATTAATGCCGGTGTTTGGTGATACGCCCCCGGACAATATTAAGCCCGAGCACGTTCGGCGATATATGGATAAGCGGGGATTAAAAAGCAAGACGCAGGCGAACCGCGAAAAAACGTTTATGTCGCGCGTTTTCGGTTGGGGGTATGAGCGTGGCTATGTGAAGGGTAATCCGTGCAAAGGTGTTCGGCAGTACAAGGAAAAGAGCCGGGAACGTTACATAACTGACGCTGAATACGCCGCTGTATATGCCGCCGCACCAGATACCGTGCGTGCTGTAATGGAGCTTGCGTATCTCTGCTGCGCCCGGCAAAGCGATGTTCTCGCCCTGACCCGCGATCAGATTCTAGATACCGGGATCTACATCTGCCAGGGTAAGACGGGAGCCAAACAGATTAAGGCCTGGTCAGATAGATTGCGTGCCGCTGTAGCGCTGGCCGACTCTGTACCTATTTCCAGCGGCATTGCCAGCGTCTATGTAATACACCAGCATAACGGCAACCGCTATACCCGTGATGGCTTTAACTCAAAATGGCGTAACGCAAAGCTGGCCGCTAAAGCTGCCGATCCGAGCCTGGATATTGATTTCACGTTTCACGATTTAAAGGCAAAAGGCATTTCAGATCTGGACGGTTCGCTCAGTGAAAAACAGGCGATTTCCGGCCACAGAAATTCTAGCCAAACGGCTATTTATGACAGAAAAGTGAAAGTGGTTCCGGTGGTGGGTAATCAGAAAAAGTGAATATCTATGTGGTTTTCTGTTTTCATCTTCTGAAATCATCTTATGAAGATGTTATGAAACGTGATTTTTTACACAAAAAAACCGCCGTAAAGGCGGTCTAAAATGCTTTGTAAATCAATGTGGTACCCGGGGCGGGACTTGAACCCGCACAGCCATAAGCCGAGGGATTTTAAATCCCTTGTGTCTACCGATTTCACCACCCGGGCTCGGAAATTGGAGGCGCGTTCCGGAGTCGAACCGGACTAGACGGATTTGCAATCCGCTACATAACCGCTTTGTTAACGCGCCGTAATTCTGTTTGCCTTTTCAGGCTAAAGCTCGTGACCCACCAGCTTTATTGAAATTATTAAGGGTAAGCACCTGAACTGTTGCTTTATCCTTCTGAAAACACTAATTTTTTTAACCAGCAATGCTTTCGATGTGCAGGATTATGTACTAATTGAAAAAGGTTGGCAACAAAAAAATGCTTAATGCAGAGCACACCCATCGCGTTTGCTCAAAACTTACCTTATCTGAACGTAATCTAATCAATTCAGTGTATTGGAAGCTAACTTTCAACAAAGTCCTTATATAATCCCCCATTAATCAGGTATCACTTTCGTATTGATCTGTTCACCTTTAAATTAGCGCATCCAGGCAACGCAGTGAATACCAAACTGACGCGCTCTGATCTGATGGCGTAAAAACGCCGCTACCAGAACAGCATTAAAGCCCATCGTTACCTTTGAGATAGCCATGCAGCCTAGGCTCTGAGTATTCATCTAACTTAATGCTTTTTACTTGTAACGGATTGGGTAAATCACAGCGTATTCTACTTATGAACATTCTTTAGCCATATAACATAGAGACTACTTATGAAACTGGAATCGCTGGCTTTACATCACGGTTATGCATCTGAAGCGACGACGAAATCGGCCGCTGTCCCTATCTATCAAACTACGTCTTATACCTTTGATGATACCCAGCACGGGGCCGATCTTTTCGATCTGAAAGTTGCAGGCAACATCTACAGCCGCATTATGAACCCCACGAATGCGGTACTTGAGGAAAGGCTTGCCGCCATTGAAGGCGGCGTCGGTGCTCTTGCTGTCGCCTCAGGGATGGCTGCCATCACCTATTCCATACAGGCGTTGACCGAAGTCGGCGATAATATTGTCAGTACCAGCCAGCTCTATGGTGGAACCTATAATTTCTTTTCACATACGTTACCTCGCCAGGGTGTCGAAGTCCGCATGGCTAGCTTTGATGACTTTGACGGTATTGAATTTCTCATCAACGATCGAACGAAAGCGTTATTTTGTGAATCGATAGGCAATCCAGCAGGCAATGTCGTTGATATTGCACGCCTGGCACAGATTGCTCACCGGCACGGTATACCGGTGATTGTGGATAACACGGTGGCATCGCCGGTATTGTGTCGGCCTTTTGAACATGGTGCCGACATTGTGATTCATTCTCTGACCAAATATATCGGTGGGCACGGTACAACGCTTGGCGGGATTATTATCGACTCTGGGAAATTCGACTGGATTGCGAATAAATCTCGCTTTCGTCTATTGAACGAACCAGACCCTTCTTATCATGGCGTCGTCTATACCGAGGCCTTTGGTCCTGCGGCTTACATAGGCCGCTGCCGGACCGTACCGCTGCGTAATACCGGTGCCGCACTCTCGCCACATAGCGCTTTTCTACTGCTTCAGGGGCTTGAAACATTGAGCCTGCGTATGGAGAAACATTGCAGTAATGCACTAGCGCTGGCCGTTTTTCTGCAAAATCACCCGTTGGTGAATTGGGTTAACTACGCCGCACTTCCTGAGAGTCCCTACAGAGCTAACTGTGAAAAAATAACCTCTGGCAAGGCTTCAGGGATTGTCAGTTTCGGGATAAAGGGCGGGAAAGAGGCCGGTGGACGCTTTATTGACGCCTTAAAGATGATCTTACGGCTGGTGAATATCGGTGACACCAAGTCGCTGGCATGTCACCCGGCTACCACCACCCACCGGCAGCTTAATCCCGATGAGTTGGCCCGTGCCGGTGTGAGCGAGGATTTGATCAGGCTCTCTGTCGGCATAGAGAATATTGAAGACATCATCGAGGATGTTTCACAGGCGCTTGAAGCTTCTCAACAGTAATCTCTGGCACTCGCTACGCCCAAGCGACTTCAAGATGCAGGTAGGCCGCCAATATCTGCATCTTGAAAAGCGACGGGGGAATTATTTAGGGCATAACGATATGATTTTTCTGTTCTTCTCATAAGAAAAATAAACTTTTGACTCAAGAAAATATCAATAATTCCATCATATTAGAGAGTCTTTAACATCAGTGCTGTTTGCAGCCATCTGCTCCAGTTTTACCTTCCAGACGGTAACGCCGCCGGACACGCTGGTGATTGTCAATCTATCAGTTTCGACCCTGCACGGGGGCTTTGAACTGACAACGGCTCAGGTCTTCAGCAACATTTATCAGCGCCTGACAGCCAAGTTTGTATAGGTGAACAAAAGACTTAGCGCCCATTTTTTTATTAACGCATGCGTTGTCACTCAGGGGGTGGGCTTTTTCTTTGGGTTTTGTCTTGCGAACATCGGTATCTGTCAATGACATCGTAGGAGGTATACGTTTCTTGCACAGACAATCCCAGCATAAAACCGCACTACCAGCGCTCCGCTTTTTCTGTACTAAAATATGTACTAAAAAGTCCTAGCTTAAGGTGGTTTTTGTTGGAACTGCTTGACACATCTCATAGTGACTTTTCAGCACAATCAGTAACTTATGGTGCCTATTGGTTCACTATGGAAGAAAACTTGGAGCGGGAAACGAGACTCGAACTCGCGACCCCGACCTTGGCAAGGTCGTGCTCTACCAACTGAGCTATTCCCGCATTGATTAGAACTTGCTGATTTATTTCAATCTTTCAGCGGATTATCACCGCCGTCTGATGCGATGCATTCTACTTACCTGACGTAATGAGTCAATAAAATAGTTAACTCATTACGTTCGTTTGCCGTTTTTTACAGCGTATTGATCATGGTTCTCGCAAATCCCTGCGGGCGGCATTCAAATATTGGAACATTGACCAGAAAGTCAGTACCGCAGCAATGTACAGCAACGCGAACGCTACGTACTCAACCGTGCGGTCAGGGCGCCACAGTAAGCCGACCAAGGACATCATCTGCGCCGTCGTTTTTACTTTACCAATCCACGAAACCGCGACACTGCTACGTTTGCCAATTTCCGCCATCCATTCACGCAGTGATGAGATAATAATCTCACGGGCAATCATGGTTGCTGCGGGCAAGGTGATCCACCACGTGTGGTAATACTCCGCCACCAACACCAGCGCTATCGCGACCATCACTTTATCCGCAACCGGGTCGAGGAAAGCACCAAAGCGGGTTGTCTGCTTCCAGCGGCGTGCCAAAAAGCCGTCAAACCAATCGGTTACAGCAGCAAACACAAAGATGACGGCGCATACCACCGGAGCCCAAGTGAACGGCAGATAAAATGCCACAACGAAGAATGGGATCAGAACTACGCGGAACAGGGTAATCCAAGTCGGTATATTCAGTTGCATAATGCTACGGTAACTATCTGGCTGGAGTGGAAATTAAGAGTATGTTGCTACATTGCCCTCAGTGTTTCAATGCATTGTAGATCTTTTCTGCCAATGCTTGTGAAATACCCGGCACTTTTGCAATTTCCTCAACGCTGGCATTCAATAATGGTTGAAGTCCACCCATATACTTCAACAGCACCTGACGCCGTTTTGGCCCAACGCCTTCAATCAACTCCAAGGCACTGGTATTTTTGACTTTTGCCCGCTTTTGACGATGGCCAGTGATCGCATGGTTATGTGAATCATCGCGGATATGTTGGATCACATGCAATGCCGGTGAATCTGGCGGCAGCGAAATCCCCTCACCTTCCGGCACAAAGAATAACGTCTCCAGCCCGGCTTTACGATCGCTACCCTTGGCGATACCAATCAGCAGCGGCTTGTTTTTGTCCCAGGTAACATTCAGCGAATTGAATACCTCAATCGCCATACCCAGTTGCCCCTTGCCACCATCAATGAAGATCACATCAGGGATTTTTTTCTCTTCCAGTGCCTTACCATAGCGGCGTTTCAGCACTTGAGTCATCGCCGCATAGTCATCACCCGGTGTGATACCCGTGATATTGTATCGGCGATACTCTGAACGCAGCGGCCCATTGCCGTCGAACACCACGCAGGATGCCACCGTCTGCTCCCCCATGGTGTGGCTGATATCAAAACACTCCATCCGGTTAATCTCAGAAAGATTGAGCATTTTTGCCAGTTCAGCCAACCGTTGATGGATCGTCGACTGCTGGGAAAGTTTGGTGGTCAATGCCACTGAGGCGTTAGTGCGTGCCAGCTTAAGATAACGGGCACGATCGCCACGCGGCTTGCTCTGAATCTGAATTCTGCGCCCCGCCAGTTCACTCAATGATTCAGCCAACAGATCTTTTTCCGGTAGACTGAAGTCCAGCAGGATTTCAGCCGGTAAGGTTCGCGCCTGGCTGCCCTGCAAATAGAACTGCCCCACAAAAGTCTGCACCACTTCACTCATCTCCGTCCCGCCCGGCACTTTCGGGAAGTAGCTACGGCTGCCAAGCACTTTGCCTTGACGTATAAACAGCACATGTAAACAGGCCATTCCTGCCTCAAATGCTACGCCAATCACATCCATATCGTCGCTATTACCCGAAACAAACTGCTTTTCGGTAACCCGACGAACTGCCTGGATCTGATCGCGGACACGCGCCGCTTCTTCAAAGTTGAGTTCCTGGCTGGCACTTTCCATTCGCTCGATTAACTGATGCAACACCTGCTGATCTTTACCGGACAGGAACAGGCGCACGTAATCCACCTGTTGCCGATATTCTTCTTCGCTTACCAAACCAGTAACGCATGGCCCCAGGCAGCGACCAATCTGATACTGCAAGCATGGGCGAGAGCGATTACGATAGACACTGTTTTCACACTGGCGAATCGGGAACAACTTTTGCAGCAGTGCCAACGTTTCACGCACGGCATAAGAATTAGGGAATGGGCCAAAGTATTCACCTTTGGCATGTTTGGCACCACGGTGCACCGTCAGTCGCGGATGCGCATCGGCACTGAGGAATATCAGCGGATAAGATTTGTCATCACGTAGAAGAACATTATATCGTGGCTGGTATAATTTAATGTAATTATGTTCCAGCAATAGCGCTTCTGTTTCCGTATGTGTAACGGTAACGTCTATCTGCACGATATTTTTGACTAGCGTCTCCGTTTTACGGCTACCGACTTGAGCCCGGAAATAACTGGCGAGACGTTTTTTCAGATCTTTGGCTTTACCAACATAGATCACCGTACCCGCCGCGTCATACATACGATAAACGCCTGGTTGGCTGGTTACGGTTTTAAGGAATGCCTGCGCATCGAAACGGTCAATCACTGCTTAACAACGTCTCCGCATTGAACAACCCGTGTCGTATCGCCAGATGGGTCAATTCAACATCACCACTGATGTTCAGTTTACTGAACATGCGGTAGCGATAGCTGTTCACCGTTTTAGGGCTGAGATTCAATTGCTCAGAGATCTCATTCACTTTTTTCCCTTTGGTGATCATCAACATAATTTGCAGCTCACGTTCAGAAAGCGTGCTAAACGGATTTTCCGCCTGCGGTTCCAACTGGCTTAATGCCATTTGTTGCGCAATGTCGGAAGCAATATAACGCTGGCCGGCATGTACCGAACGAATAGCGTTTACCACCTCCTGTGGCGCAGCCCCCTTGCTCAAGTAACCAGCAGCACCAGCCTGCATCACCTTGGCAGGTAACGGATTCTCAGTATGAATAGTCAGCATGATGACTTTGATATCGGGCGCATAACGAACAATCTTGCGGGTGGCTTCCAGCCCCCCTATACCCGGCATATTCATATCCATCAATACGATATCAGCGGAGTTGCTTCGGCACCATTTAACGGCATCTTCACCGCATTGCGCTTCACCAACAACTTTTATGCCTTTGATATCTTCTAGAATGCGTCGTATCCCTGCGCGCACCAGTTCGTGGTCATCAACAAGAAGAACGCTAATCAAGGAAAATTCTCCAAAATAGGGGAGTAACGCAATCAATCAGCCTCTGACATCTAAACAGATATTACTTGGTTTTCAGCAAAGAATGAATACAGATTAATACTTACTCACGATTAACTCTGCGGAACAGGCCAAATTTTCAAACATTAGTTCACTACAACACCATTAATCTGCTTCAACACGGATAAAAATCCATCATGTCAATTAGCAGCAATCAGGAGCACATCTCCCTATGATACGCCATTTTACACACTTTGGCGGCAAATTTATTGTAAGTTATCACTCCCCATAATAATATCGATGCTGGCAATCATCACGCATAACCATATGAATTACAAAAAAATAACAAACAACCGCCATTTTCAGTCACGCATAAATCTCTGTGACAAAACCATTATTCAGAATACAAAGCCACCATCAACGTCGAAACCGAGCCATTCTCAATTAAAATAACCGATCATACCTTTAATTGTATACAAGCCAATTACTTGTTCATCCTTGAAAAATACACTAGCGATATACTTTAGGCTGGTAGCTGTGACAAAGACATATCTATTCGCTAGTTTAGAGTAAGTATAACCAGTAAGTACCACACGCGCCTCACAAAATGACCATGCTTTCTCATCGCCAAATGGCGTTGAGCCGCTCTGTGACTAGACGCAGGTATCCCGTGCTATGTTATACTCCGCGCCCACACAAATGCACTGCGGCCCGTCATAGTGAATCGGCAACCGGAAAATGTGCATTAACCTGCATTTAACGTCAGGCTTCGGCCTTAAACTCAGGAGAAAAAATGAGCAACGTTGATTTCACTACATCTGCAAATCCAGAAGCACTGGCCACAGAAGTTGCCTGCCTTAAAGCCACTCTGACACTGATCCTGAAAGCGATTGGCCAGGCAGATGCGGGTAAAGTCATCATCAACCTGGAACGTTTTGCCGCTCAGATTGATGATCCTACCCAGGCTGAGATTTTCAAAAACAGCATTCTGCAAATTAAACTCGCGTATCGCCAGTAATCCCAGCATTATCAGGCCGCCTTTATGCGGGCCTGACCTGAGTTCTCACCACTTCCATCAACCGCTTCAGGTAACGTGCTTGCACTTGCCTCAGAGGATATGATGGACATTGATGTGAAAGCGCGGATTGGTGCTCTGGTTGTCGTTCTAAGAGTGATTCTGTCTAAGTACTAAAAGCCTATAACGCGGTGGGGATATTAGTAAGGACAATAGGAGTAGTCTTAATTAATCAAAAAAATTTTAATGGGATTATTATTATCCTTTTATTTTACCGTGCCGTTAATAATTTCAAACTGAAACGATACACCCACTTTCTAGATATCATAGAGTCCTGTTGTCGGCAGCAGCGTGATACTGCGAACACCACAAATAAATTACTTTATCCTTGGAAATAAATTCATTAAATGAATTCCTCTTTTGAAAAAATACACTTTGTTTATGAAATGAACAGTAAGCTAAGAAAATAAACGCATACAGACAAGATTATTTCTTAGACAAAATGGTTAGCATTGCTGTTCGTGCTGAGCCTAGCGGCATGTTTGGCCTACTCATCATCACCATGTGGCATGCCAGTTTTTGGGCGGTGTTTAGCTCTCTCAGGCTTTTTATGCTGGGCTTTTTGCAATGCTTGCCCAATCAGCCTCACCAACAGGGGCATTAACAGCAGACACAGACCTAACGTAATAAGAACCTTTATCATCATTCATCTGCCCGCACTCTTCTATCACTACCTCTGATTGTAGCAGTTTTATTAATCTACCTTTGATTGATTCAGCAAGGTCAGCGTCTCAACCCTCACCGGCGTTAGCGGGATCCGTGGTTTCGGCAGCGGCCACCCATACAGATGGCGTACCGCAGTGGCGCAAATTTTCCCTTGGCAAGCCCCCATACCGCAGCGACTACCCAGCTTAGCGTTAGCCCAGTCAGTATATTCACTCAGTTGGCCCTGTTTGACATCCTCACAGCGACACAGCAGCGTATCCGGCGTTGCCAACGATTTTAGTCCCTGATTCAGGGCGAAAGTCTGCGCCACCTTCATGGCAAATCTCTGCCACCGAGCGCGTTGCTCCATCTGCTGCTGCGCCTTTTCTTTATTCTCTGTCGCGGCGTAGCCCGCGATCGCACCTTCCACCAATGCCAATTCACTGCCGCCAATCCCGGTACATTCACCGGCAGCAAATACCTGCTTTACGCTAGTTTGCTGCCAGCGATCGACCGCTATAGCGTCATTAACAATGCGGCACCCCAGCAGCATGGCCAATTCGATGTTCGCCACCAAGCCAAAACCGCACGCCAAGCGATCGCAGGCTAGGGTATGTATCTGTTTTCCCTGCCGAACCCGTACAGACTCAATACGCTCCTTCCCCTCTGCTGCCAATACTTGGCTATTAGTCCGATAATGGTGGTTAACCAGAGAAAACGCTTGACGCAATTTCGTCGGCCAGCGCCACAGTTCACCGGTGAAAGCCATCACACGCCGGAAGCTTGCCTGCTCTGCCAGCAACACCACTTCGCCCCCCGCTTTAACCACGCTGCTGGCCACGGCCAGCAACAAAGGCCCACTGCCAGCAATGGCCACGCGCAACCCTTTTACTGGTAAACCATTTTTAATCTGTGCTTGCAAACCGCCTGCACCGCTGACTCCGGGTAACGTCCAACCGGGGAACGGTAGCAACAGTTCACGCGCACCACAGCAAAGAATCAGCCGCTGATAAGTAATCACTCCATGCCCTTCCGCACTTTCATACAGAATCTGCTGCCCTCCATATTGTGCGACCACACGTGTGGCGTTAAGCAACGTCACATTGTGCAGACCATCTAATGCCTGCCGATAATCGGTGGCAACAGCGGGTAGCTGCCCCTCTGGCCCATCGCGCCAGATCTGCCCGCCAGGGCGAGGATTATCATCAAGCACCACGATCTTTTTTCCACTTTCGGCGGCGGCACGTGCGGCGGCCAACCCGGCTGGCCCAGCGCCGATAATCAGCACCTCACACTGTAAATCACACATTTTGGCCTCTTTCGATACACATGCCTGATTGGCACAAGGTCTGGCACGCCAAGCGACGCTGGCCGTTGATCGTGACCCGGCACTCCTGGCAAACTCCCATTCCACAGAATGCAGCGCGCGGCTGCTGAGTCACCGAATAACGGCAGATATCCTGCCCACTCAGGCTGAACGCAGCCGCCACGGTGAAGCCTTCGGGAACCAGAACGCGTAGCCCATCAATGGTCAAAATAATCTGGCTCATGCCGGTGACTCCTCCACAGCGAACACACGTGCTGCTCGATAAGGGCGATCGTCGATTTCCGTGCGCTGATGGTGGATCTGCGCGCTGAGCAACGCCGCGCTACCCAACGCTGTGGTGACGCCAAGCCCTTCATGACCCAATGCCAACCAGAGCCAGGAATGGTGCGGATGCGCCCCCAATAACGGCAAACCATCGGCAGTGGCTGCGCGAAAACCGCTCCAGCAACGGATGATATTCATCTGGGCCAATGCTGGCAGGAAACTATTGGCCCGCGCCAGCATAGCGGCCAGCAAAGGCATATCAATAGCCGGATCGAGAGAGTCAAATTGACGTGAAGAACCTATCAGCAACTGACCGGTTGGCCGGGGCTGCACATTGAATGCCACCGAGGTTCCACTACCCGCATGGGCGCTGGCACCGTAACCCAACTCCACCAGTTGATGTTTAACCTGCGGTGGATAGCGATCGGTAATCGCCAAGTGCCCTTTTTTGGCACGCAACAAAGGCTGTGGCAGCAGTTGATCGGCCTGTAAACCACAGGCCAATACCACGACCGGGGCGGTCAGTTTCTTACCGTTCATCAACTGTACCGTTTGCCTGTCCAGCGCCACTACTTGGTCATGAAGGGTAGTCACCCGTTTTGCGGCATCGGCAATCAGCCAACGGGCAACGTTTGGCGCATAGACGATCCCGTCGCTCGCCACCCGTAGCCCACCGGCCAAACCACTGCGCAGCATCGGTTCCCATGCTATCACCTGTGCAGCAGTCAGTATTTCACTGGTCACCCCACTGGCGGCCATGCGCTGTTGCTTCAACTGAGCAATCGCCATTTCATCCTGATGTTCCGCTAACCACAGCGTGCCACAACCCCGCCAGGCGCAGTCTTGCGGCATGCGCGCCACTATTTCCCGCCACAAGCGCAGCGAATAGGCACTTAGCGCCAGCTCTGCCGGATTGTCATCCATACACACCAGATGCCCCATGCCTGCGGCAGTCGCACCGGGCTGCCGATTGTCCACTACCAGCACACGGCATCCTTGCTTTGCCAACTGCCAAGCGCAGGCCGCCCCGATAATTCCAGCGCCGACGACGATAACATCAGCCACCGCCATTAACGGATCCCCCAAGCAAAGGGATCGCGTTCATCCAGTAACAACTGGCTGTCAGCGCAAACAAACGCCTGCCCGCGAATAAAAGGGATAATCTCGTTGCCTTTGGGTTGATAGAACGCGCTGAACTCACTGCCAATCACGCTGGCCTGCCGCCAAAGGGTATCTGGCGCTAACTTGCCATCTGCTGCCAAGCAGGCCAGTTTGGCGCTGGTGCCGGTACCACAAGGAGAGCGATCGTAGGCTTTGCCAGGGCAAAGCACGAAGTTGCGGCTGTCGGCGTGTTCATCAGAGGAAAAAAGCTCAATGTGATCAATAACATCACCTTGTTCTCCGCGGATACCTGCCAGCTCGAGTGCCTGACGCACAGCCCAGCAGAACGCCGTCAGCCTATCGATATTATGCGGAACAATTTCCAGCGAATGATCGGCGATCAGGAAAAACCAGTTGCCTCCCCAGGCGATGTCGCCAATAACGCTGCCATAACCCGCTACCTCAACCGCCACCCGCTGGCGAAAGCGATAAGCAGGAACGTTCTCCACCGTAACGCTACCGTCGGTGTGCAACGTGGCATTTACCATGCCTACCGGAGTTTCAATCAAATGCTTACCGGCTCCAATCTGGCCCAGATAGGCCAAAGAGGCGATCAAGCCGATGGTGCCATGGCCGCACATTCCCAGATAACCAGCGTTATTGAAAAAAATCACGCCAGCGGTTGCCTGTGGTGAACAGGGTTGGCACAGCAGCGCCCCAACCAGCACGTCATTACCACGCGGTTCCAGAATGATCGCACTGCGCCAGTCATCATAATGCTGCGCAAACCGTGCTTTACGTTCGGCCATCGTTCCCGTACCCAGATCGGGAAAACCATCGATGATCAAGCGGGTCGGCTCGCCACCGGTATGGGTATCAATCGCCCGCAGCGTGGTCAGGTGCGAAGGTAGGTTCATCAGGCTCTCCGGAGTTAAAGAAATGTTATCAACATCTCCAAGCCTGCCCGATCCCCCTGATGGCAGCTTGATGTCTTTCAGCGCAAGAAATGCCGAAATCAGCACAATCCTCCTTTAACCCACTGGATCGGGCACATTAAAAAACCACGGGTAATAATTAATTATATTATTTATCAATAAATTAAATAATCCATTTTACCGAACGGAAGCACGTTAACGCCACAATGCATGCTCGCAGCATCAAGGCCAGCAAAAGTATGCGGCGTTTCGCATATTTCATCTCTGGCTAATTATTGCGCTTGCCAAGTTACATAAAAGTTAATATTGATCCGAATGTGTTAAAAAATAACAATTTGTCAGTTCACTGGAATAGGTATGATTATGCGATTAGCTCCTGAATACCTCGTGAACCCGCTTTCTTCCCAACGTGTAGAAGAAAATGAGGATGACGTGTTTGCTATCGAACAACTCTCCCGGTTGTGTGCGGGTCTGGCGCAGCAACGTCCGGATAATCTGAACAGCTTACTCAACGCCTTGGCGTTGATCGCCCCCCTGCTGAATGCCATTCCCAACGTGGTGTTTTTCATCAAAGACGCCCAAGCGCGTTATCTGCTGGCTAACCTGACGCTGGCTAAACGCTGCGGTTTCAAAACCGTCACACCGCTGTTGGGAAAAACCTCAGCAGACGTTTTTCCCGCTCAGTTAGGCTCTGGTTACACCGAGCAGGACTTACGGGTTCTGCACAATGGAGTACACATTCAGGATCAATTGGAGATGCACCTCTACAGCGGGCGCGAGACGGGTTGGTGCCTGACGCAAAAGCTGGCCTTGCATGATACACAAGGCAAAATTATCGGTATGGCAGGAATCTCGCACGACTTGCAGGAAGCCAAAGCCAACCACCCGGCTTACCAGCGGTTAGCGGCGATCGATATTTATATTCGCGAACACTTTGCCCGGTCAATCGCCTCAGAAGAGCTGACCATGCTGACGGGGCTGTCAGTGGCGCAGATCGAGCGTTACTGCAAACGCATTTTCCATCTGACTCCACGCCAGATGATCCATAAAGTCCGTCTTGAAAAAGCCACTGAACTGCTGGCAAGCGATCTGCCGATTACCGACATCGCCTTGCAGTGTGGTTATACCGATCACAGCGCTTTCAGCCGCCAGTTCAAAGCGATGACCGGTTCAACACCACGCGATTTCCGCACCACGCTGCTTATCTAACCCATTGAAATAAAAAAACCTATGGCGTTAACACGTCAGGCTTATTGCTATCTGTCATTCTCTGCCACTGTGCCAATTTCGTCATGGCAATCGGCGAAAGACGTCAAGCAGCTTCGAGCAATAGCGGTCAATCTGTTATCGAATTTCACCAATGATTCACTATTGATTAACAAAACCAGATAACAGGATAAAAGCGATGAACTCTAAAACTATTAGCTGGAGTGGCGTATTCCCAGCGGTCACCACTCAGTTCCGCAGCGATTTCTCCCTGGATCTCGATGCCACCCATGCGGTCATCAAAAACCTGGTTAAAGACGGTGTTTCCGGCTTAGTGGTTTGCGGCACCGTAGGAGAAAACACCTCACTGACCATGCAGGAAAAACTGGCGGTCATCGAAGTAGCGAAAGATGCCGCCCAGGGCAAGGTGCCAGTGATCGCCGGTATTGCCGAATTCACTACCGCTTTTGCCCAGAACATGGCGCGTGAAGCTCAAAAGGTCGGCGTCGACGGCATTATGGTGATGCCAGCACTGGTCTATTCTGCCAAACCGCATGAAACCGCCGCCCACTTCCGCAGCGTGGCAGGTGCTACCGATCTGCCAATCATGGTTTACAACAATCCGCCGATTTACAAAAACGATGTCACTCCCGACATCCTCACCACGCTGGTGGACTGCGACAACATCGTCTGCTTCAAAGACTCTTCCGGCGATACCCGGCGCTTTATCGATCTGCGCAATGCGGTGGGCGATCGCTTTGTGCTGTTTGCTGGCCTGGACGATGTGGTACTGGAAAGTGTCGCGGTCGGTGCAGAAGGTTGGATCTCCGGCATGTCTAACGCATTCCCGCGTGAAGGGGAAACCCTGTTCAGATTGGCGAAGCAGAAACGTTTCGAGGAGGCGCTGGCGCTGTACCGTTGGTTTATGCCGTTACTGCATCTGGATGCCCGCCCGGATCTGGTGCAATGCATCAAGCTTTGCGAAGAACTGGCTGGCCGTGGCAGTGCCATCACCCGTCCACCACGCTTGGCGTTGCAAGGGGAAACGCTGCGCGAAGTCACCGCCATTGTTGAAACCGCGTTGGCAAACCGCCCCGCGCTGCCCGAGGTCGGGCTGTAAACCCTGATCGTCGCCCGGTGCCTGACCGGGCGTATTTCTCTTAACCTTGCAGGGGAACTTATGCCGAATACCATCACCCTCAGCGGCCAACAATTTATCGGCGGGCAGCGTATTGCCAGCGGCACGGCGGAGCTGATCAGCCTACGGGCCGATAATGATCAGCCCACCGGTTATCGTTTTTATCAAGCCAGCAGCGCGGAAACCGCTGCTGCCGCAGAGGCCGCCGCAAACGCCTTCACGGCCTATTCGCAAACCAGCACAGAACAACGGGCCGCTTTTCTCTGTGCCATTGCCAGCGAAATCGACGCGCTGGCCGAACCCTTCTTCGCCTTTGCCATGCAGGAAACCGCCCTGCCGTTAGCTCGTCTGCAAGGTGAACGTGCCCGCACCAGCGGCCAACTGCGCCTGTTTGCCGAACTGCTACGCCGCGGTGATGTCCACGGCGTACGCATCGACTGTGCCCTGCCCGAGCGTACACCGCTGCCGCGCCCAGACCTGCGCCAATATCGCACTGCGCTTGGCCCGGTTGCCGTTTTCGGCGCCAGCAATTTTCCGCTGGCGTTCTCCACCGCCGGCGGCGATACCGCCGCTGCATTGGCCGCAGGTTGTCCGGTGGTTTTCAAGGCACACAGCGGCCATATGATCACCGCAGAGCTCACCGCACAAGCGATCGAACGGGCAGTGCAGCAACAGCAGATGCCCGCTGGCGTATTCAATATGGTTTTCGGCGCACGGATCGGGGCCGAACTGGTGCAGCATCCGGCAATTCAGGCGGTAGGCTTTACCGGATCACTGCAAGGTGGCCGTGCTTTGTTTGATTTAGCCATGCGCCGCCCGCAGCCGATTCCGGTATTTGCCGAGATGTCGAGTATCAATCCGGTGCTAGTCATGCCGCAGGCGTTGGCTCAACGCTGGCAAAGCATAGCCCAGGAACTGGTCGCCTCATTCACGCTGGGCTGTGGACAATTCTGCACCAAGCCGGGGCTGATTATCGGTATTCGCAGCCCTGCATTCAGCCAGCTCATTGATGATTTAAAAACTCGGGTAAATGCCGCACCGCCGCAACACATGCTGAATGCGGGCACGCTGGCGCACTATCGCCACGGGCTGCAAGCGCTGGATCAGCACCCAGGATTGGAGCACTTAGCGGGCAACCAGGAACAACAAACGCATCTGGCTGCGGCTCAACTTTATCAGGCCAGCAGTCAATTACTGCTTAACGACGACGTACTGTTACAGGAGGAAGTGTTTGGCCCGGTGGCGATCGTGGTCGCGCTAGACGATCAACAACAATTGCTGGCGGCGCTGGAACATTTGCAAGGCCAACTGACCGCCACGTTACTCGTCGAACCCGGCGATATGGCTGCTGCCGCCGAACTGCTGCCTTTACTGACGCGCAAGGCCGGGCGAGTGCTGTTCAACGGTTATCCGACCGGTGTGGAAGTCTGCGATGCCATGGTGCACGGCGGTCCTTACCCTGCCACCAGCGATGCACGCGGCACCTCGGTCGGTACGCTGGCCATTGAACGTTTTCTACGCCCGGTTTGCCTGCAAAACACTCCTGCGGCTCTGCTGCCAGCCGCCTTACAGAACAGCAACCCACTCAACCTGTTGCGATTGGTGAATGGCACTTATACCCGCTCCTCATTGGAAGGAACCTCTTATGGCGACCCAAGGCAAATTTAAAAAGCAGCTTACGCTCACCGATCTGACCTTTATCGGCCTGGGCGCAATTTTTGGCTCCGGCTGGCTGTTCGCGGCCAGCCATGTTTCTTCTATCGCCGGGCCTGCCGGGCTCTATTCATGGCTGATTGGCGGGCTGGCGGTACTGTTACTCGGCATTGTTTACTGCGAACTGGGCGCGGCATTACCCCGCGCTGGTGGCATTATCCGCTATCCGGTATTTTCCCACGGCGAACTGATGGGCTATTTATTAGGCTTTATCACGCTGATCGCTTTCTCCAGCCTGATCTCGATCGAAATCGTTGCAGCACGCCAGTATGCCGCGGCCTGGTTTCCGTTCCTCACTCAGCCAGACTCCAGCGATCCAACGCTGGTCGGCTGGCTGGTACAACTGTTATTGCTGTGTTTTTTCTTTTCTCTCAACTATTACAGCGTTAAAACCTTCGCCAAATCCAATAACCTGATCAGCATAATCAAGTTTCTGGTCCCGCTATTGGTGATCGTGGTGCTGTTTACCTTTTTCAAACCCGAGAACCTGCACAGCCAGGGTTTTGCCCCTTTCGGCGCCGCCGGGGTTGAAGCAGCGATCTCAGCGGGCGGAATCATCTTCGCTTATCTTGGCTTGACGCCGATCATCTCGGTAGCCAGCGAGGTGCAAAAACCGCAGCGCACCATCCCGATCGCCCTGATTCTGTCGGTAGTGCTTTCCACTATTATTTATGTGCTGCTGCAACTGGCGTTCCTCGGCAGTATCCCGAGCGAGATGTTGGCCGAGGGTTGGGCCGGTATCAGCAAGCAGTTTTCTCTGCCTTACCGTGATATTGCCGTCACCTTGGGGATGAGTTGGCTGGCCTTTATGGTGGTCAGCGATGCCATCATTTCCCCCAGCGGCACCGGCAACATTTATATGAATGCCACACCGCGTGTCATTTATGGCTGGGCACGCACCGGCACCTTCTTCAAAATATTTACCAAAGTCGATAGCCAATCCGGTATCCCGCGTCACGCTTTATGGCTGACCTTTGCCTTATCCATTTTCTGGACGCTGCCTTTTCCATCGTGGGAACGGCTGATCGGCGTAGTATCCGCTGCGCTGGTGTTAAGCTATGCTATCGCACCGGTTACTGCCGCCGGACTGCGCCGTAACGCCGCGGACCTGCCCCGGCCATTCCGGGTTCGTGGCTTCTGTGTCCTCGGGCCGCTGTCGTTTATCATCTCGGCACTTATCGTCTACTGGTCTGGCTGGAATACCGTTTCCTGGCTGCTCGGCCTACAGATCCTGATGTTCTTCATCTATATCCTGTTCAAAAATAAAGTACCGACACACGCCGTCAGCCTGAAGCAACAAATCTACTCCTCCCTATGGCTGATCGCTTTCTACGCACTGATTATCGTCGCCTCTTATCTGGGCAGTTTTGGCGGTATTGGTGCCATCAGTCACCCTTGGGATACCCTGTTGGTCGCCGCCATCGCGCTGGTCATTTACTACTGGGGTGCCTATACCTGTCTGCCTAAGGCGAATTTTGCCGGGGACGAAGAAGAGTAAAGGAAGAGAAAATGACTCAAACCGTAAATCTATCGCTGGATGATGCTTATCAGTTGGCACACCGCGCACTACGCAGTAATGGTTTCAGCGAGGCGCACGCTCACGCGGTGGCGCAGAACGTCACTGCCGGGGAGCGCGATGGTTGTGCCTCCCATGGCTTGTATCGTGTATTAGGTTGTGTCCGCTCGCTGCATGCAGGCAAGGTTTCCGCCGATGCCGAGCCACTGCTCATCGATACCGCTCCCGCGATTATGCACGTGGATGCGGGTGCAGCCTTCTCACTGGTGGCTTACCAGACCGCGTTGCCCGCATTTATTGATAAGGTACGCCACTGCGGTATCGCCGCACTGGCCATTAACCATTGCGTACACTTCTCTGCGCTGTGGGCCGATATCGAACCGCTGGTTGAGCAAGGATTGGTGGCGCTGGCCTGCACGCCAAGCCACGCCTGGGTAGCGCCAGCGGGCGGAACTCAGCCGCTGTTTGGCACCAACCCGATTGCCTTTGGCTGGCCGCGCCCGCAGCAGCCGCACTTTATCTTTGATATGGCCACCAGCGCTATCGCTCGCGGTGAGATTGAACTGCATCGCCGGGCGGGCAAAACCTTGCCGGAAGGCTGGGGGATCGATCAGCAAGGCCAGCCGTCAACCGACGCGGCCAGCGTATTGCAAGGTGCCATGCTGACCTTCGGCGGCCATAAAGGTTCGGCGCTGGCAGCCATGGTGGAGTTGATTGCCGGGCCACTGATTGGCGATATGACCAGCAAGGAGTCGCTGGCTTATGATGCCCAAACCGGCTCTTCCCCTTACGGCGGCGAATTGATTATCGCTATGGATCCCGCACGTTTTCTGGGTGCCGATCAACAGGCGCACTTCGCCCGCGCGGAAGCCCTGTTTACCAACATGCAGTCACAAGGAGCGCGTATCCCAGGAGAAAGGCGTTTTCAGGCTCGGCAGCACAGCCAACAGCATGGAGTCACACTACCACAGGCGTTATACGATGAGATTGTGGCGCTATGCCGGTGATACAACAGGCCCGCACTGACGGCGGGCCGATAAGTTATCGGAGAGTTATCTAATCACCATCACCGATGTTTTGGCATGGCGCACAATGGCTGCGGCATTCGAACCCAGAAGATAGGTTTTCACGCTTGGGCGGCGGGAACCGATCACGATCAGATCGGCCTCTATCTCTTCGGCAAGCAGTAATACTTCGTCGCGCGGCGAACCGAAGCTGATGGTATACGCCAAGTTCTCCAGCGGCAGATCGATTTCCGCCATGATTTTCTTCAGCCCTTCAATCGCTTTCACTTCCGCCTGATTCTCAAACTCTTTGATGCCGAAGGAGTAGGCGGTAACAAACGCCGAGGCATCGGGCAATGCATGGAAGAAATGCACCTTGGCCCCAGACATTTTTGCCAGATACTCAACATGTTTGAGGGCATGTTCGGTCAACACATCTTCTGAAATATCTATCGGCACTAAAATGGTCTTGTACATATTCAATCCCTTCTTTATTTACCGTTATGGAATCAGTTTACTGCCGCACAACAGGATGGTGAATCGGTTTATGCCACTTTTGTGAGGCATGGCAGGAGAAGATAGAATCATCACCATCCGCTATCATTGGCCTGTTATGCTGTAAAAGCCTTTTGGAGTAGTCAGATGTTTTCTTGGCAACGCCTCAGCCAAGATGTCGTTATTTCACCTCGCCCCAAGTAGCCTAGATGCAAAATCACTGCTCACCGCTGATTAAACCAATGATTTTTACTTTTGTGACTGGCACCGCAAAACCAGAGAAATGTGCACAGCAGCCTAACCTATCTGCCTCGGCGGCACGCCAGCCGCCGCTATAAACTGATTAAAACTCAACTGCCCTTTCTGAAATCAATCTTCATAGTGCAACATTCCATTCACCCAAACACATGAATTTAAGCGTTCAATCGCATTACTTTTTCTCATGCCAATTTTGCAACATACTGTCGAATCAATAAGATAAGACTTTGCAACGCTGTTCATTTGCTATGGCAAAGAGTAATCTTCCGCCCCTTGGACGCCCGCTTTGCCTTCAAAGTGTAAAGAATAATCGACTTTTATCCCGCACATAAATGTTGTAAACATGTTGCATAAAGATGGCGGTATTGAGTTACCTTACTAAAGCCGGGACACCCGGATAAACACATAAAAAAGAGCCACTTCAGAGCTCGCAACTTCATTCATGACAGGTAAAACAGGACATCATCAGATGGTAGATCATTCTAAAATAGCAACGGATGCCACGCCAGGGTCAGAAGATCATCTAAGACGAAACCTTACCAACCGACATATTCAACTGATCGCTATCGGTGGCGCAATTGGTACCGGTTTGTTTATGGGTTCCGGCAAAACCATCAGTCTGGCTGGGCCTTCCATCATTTTTGTGTACATGATTATCGGCTTTATGCTGTTTTTCGTGATGCGCGCGATGGGCGAACTGCTGCTCTCCAACCTGCAATATAAATCTTTCAGCGATTTCGCCGCCGATCTGCTCGGCCCATGGGCGGGTTTTTTCACTGGTTGGACCTACTGGTTCTGCTGGGTGGTGACCGGCATTGCCGACGTAGTCGCCATTACCGCCTATGCCCAGTTCTGGTTCCCCGATCTGTCGCAATGGATCGCTTCGCTGCTGTGCGTTTTGCTGTTGCTTAGCCTAAACCTGGCGACGGTAAAAATGTTCGGTGAGATGGAGTTCTGGTTTGCGATGATCAAAATCGTCGCCATTGTCGGCCTGATTATTGCGGGTTTGGTCATGGTGGCTATGCACTTCGAATCGCCTAACGGCAGCGTCGCTTCGTTCTCGCATTTGTGGAATGACGGCGGCATGTTCCCGAAAGGCATCAGCGGTTTCTTTGCAGGCTTCCAGATCGCGGTATTCGCCTTTGTGGGGATCGAACTGGTGGGCACCACCGCCGCAGAAACCAAAGATCCGGAAAAAGTACTGCCACGCGCAATTAACTCTATTCCGATCCGCATCATCATGTTCTACGTGTTTGCGTTGATCGTGATTATGTCGGTGACACCGTGGAGTTCCGTGGTTGCCGACAAGAGCCCGTTCGTTGAGCTGTTCGTCTTGATTGGCCTGCCTGCTGCGGCCAGCGTGATTAACTTTGTCGTGTTGACCTCTGCGGCCTCTTCTGCCAACAGCGGGGTGTTCTCCACCAGCCGTATGCTGTTCGGCCTGGCGCAAGAAGGAGACGCACCAAAGTCGTTTGCCAATCTTTCCAAGCGTGCGGTACCGGCCAACGGCCTGACCTTCTCCTGCATCTGTTTGCTGGGTGGTGTGGTGCTGATTTACCTGATCCCGAACGTGATGACGGTATTTACCCTGGTCACCACCGTTTCAGCGATCCTATTTATGTTCGTTTGGACCATCATTTTGTGCTCATACCTGGTTTACCGTAAACAGCGCCCGGCGCTGCACCAGAAATCGATCTACAAAATGCCTGCCGGTAAGCTGATGTGCTGGGTATGTATGGCGTTCTTCGTGTTTGTGCTGGTGCTGTTGTCACTGCGTGACGATACCCGCCAGGCGCTGATTGTTACGCCGCTGTGGTTCGTCATTTTGGGGATCGGCTATCAGTTTATCCGCCGCAAAAAGGCCTGATTCCCCCTCTGCCGATTAGCGGTGGTGCAAGCCTGGCTGCCGCTCAACGTAATGCAATCAACCGCTGGCAACAGCGGTTGAATCAAACCTCAAGAGTCTGAGCTGGATTGCAACCAGGCAATCACTCTGGCTACCGGGCTACCGGGCACCACTTTATGTTGCGTCAACAGGCAATAGCCGCTGCCGTCCTGTTCAAAACCAAACGGAGCAATTAACAAGCCAGCCTTGATATCATCCCGCACATGTTGCCAGGGGCCAATAGCTATGCCGACGCCCGCAACTGCGGCTTGCAGGCTGAAATAGAAGTGGTCGAAATACTGCTGTGGCTGATTAGTGAGCGAGATCCCCTGCGAGGTAGCCCAATCGCGCCAGGCATGTGGGCGAGTGGAGGCATGCAATAACAGAGCGTTGTCACGTAAATGTTTTTCCACACCGTTGTCTACCACAAACTGATCGAGCATCTCAGGCTTGCATACCGGGCCAACCTTTTCGACAAACAAAGGCTCACTGTGCACATTACTGCCCCAGTCAAAATCGTTACGCCGTATCGCCACCGTCGTGCCATCGCGAAAAGCAAAAGGTCCTCCACCAGCGACCAACTGCAGATTGATTTCCGGTAAAGCTTCCTGAAATGCAGGTAAGCGGGGAATCAGCCAGCGCATCAGCAATGTGGGCTCACAGGAAAGGACTATCGGTGCATCCTGCGCCTGCTGGTATAACTCTTGGGTAGTATCCTCCAGAATACCGAATGCCTGCTGCGTAGCCTGAAACAACTTGCGGCCCGCGGAGGTCAGAAATACTCGTCGATGGCGGCGTTCAAACAGTGCTACACCAAGTTCATCTTCAAGTGCGCGCACCGCTCGGCTCACCGCACCATGCGTCAGGCTCAGATTCTGTGCCGCCAGCGTAAAACTTTCCCTACGTGCCGCAGCCTCAAAACAACGTAACCCGCCTAGTGACAGTTGCCGACCGACTTTGCGTGAGCATTTCTCACCAATATGGTCAGTTTTCATCGTTTGTCCCCGTACATTTTTTTCCTTATAAATCAAATACAAAAAACCAACTTTTGAGCGTAAAAATCATGACCGAACTCTTAGCTGTTGTCTCTATTACTTTATTCGCTGTAATAAGCCCTGGGCCTGACTTTGCAATGGTTTCGCGCAATAGTCTGTTGCTTTCACGCCGTGCCGGGTTACTGAATGCCTGTGGCATCGGCGCTGGCGTGCTGATTCATATCTCTTATACCCTTATCGGTATCGGAATGGTGATACTCCAGTCTTTATGGGTATTTTCTTTATTCAAGGCTGTCAGCGCAATCTGGTTGATCTATCTGGGCATTAACCTGCTGCGCCAGGCAAATCTGCCGTTCGTATCGCAAACTTCTGTTGCCTCCAATGATTTAGGTGCGCTAAAAACCGGCTTTCTGACTAACCTACTCAATCCGAAAACCACTCTGTTTATTGTCAGCCTGTTTGTACAGGTGGTTGATCCCCAAACCCCACTCGCAGTGCAGATCGGCTACGGGCTGTTTATTTCATTGGCTCACGTTGTCTGGTTCAGTATCGTGGCATTGTTCTTTTCATCACCCGGCGTCAATGCCCGCTTCCTGCGCATGCGCCAAGGGATCGACCGGTTCTTTGGCGGGATCCTGATCGCTTTTGGTACCTTACTGGCCGCCACCCACTTCATGTCAAAGTGAACACGCTGCAAAGCTGAAAAACCCAGCAATCATCACCGGTAGTTATCCCCCAGGGCCGAACATCCATCGGCCCCATCTTGTTGCTGAACTACTGCAAGGTTAAAATGCCACTCAGCCTGCCATTCACAACCTGAACGTCATGGTCGATTCAAGATGTGTTCTGCCTGTTCTTAAGCCAAGGCCAGGCGTTTATTTTTGCGTATTGCAAAGGGAAATAAGTCAGTGTCTAAAGATTTTGATGAACTAATAAGAGACATGGATCTTATTATTGAAAATGTAGACAGTTTCAAAGCTCTGGCTCCCCGCGTACCTCAGCCAACGGTGGAACCGCCAGCAGTTCATTATTACGATTCATTCTGCGAAAACATAGCGTTGAAAGTGGTACTAAAAGTCTTACTCTCATCAGTGGACAAAATCGTCAAAGTACAGATCGCCAACAAAGTTGAGCAGGAAATCGCCCAGATC
The DNA here is from genome assembly GCF_057180605.1 of Serratia sp. HNCC26DJ206. Classification (NCBI taxonomy): domain Bacteria; kingdom Pseudomonadati; phylum Pseudomonadota; class Gammaproteobacteria; order Enterobacterales; family Yersiniaceae; genus Serratia; species Serratia sp. HNCC26DJ206. Next base: position 205,435 of record NZ_JBXUGP010000001.1, on the reverse strand, counting down.
GAACAGCAGGTCGTGCGTGCCGGTGGCGGTCCGGTTGCCGCAGAAGATTTGGCACAAATGACACATTATGTTCGCCGTACCGTCAGTGATTTACTGGACTAGACTGGCCTATCAATACCCGCCTTGGTGGCACCGACCTGTACCAAGGCTCGCTTAAAGCCTCTATTTTCACCACCAAACGGCCTAAATTTTACTGAGCATAGGTGATGATTGATAATCAGGTCAGCGTTAAGAAACGTAAGAGAAACGTTTCGGTGGTAAATCCAGTGCCCTGGTTTTGCTCACCTTGACGGCTTTAGCGGGGTCGCCAGCAATAAATTCCAGCGTTGGCGAGTAGTAAAAAGGCAACCAAGCCTCATAACTGCTCTCCCATTCCCATTTCACCGGGCATGGCCACAGAATATCTTCATACAAAACGTAATAGATCCACCGTCCATGCGGGCGGCGCGGTTTAACTGTTTTCATAGTGCCATCAGTAACTCTCTCACCCGTCGCATAGTTTCCTGCCCAATGATCCGATCAATCAAACAGCTATACTACCTCAGCGATCCCATCTGAGGCGAGAAACACCACTTTTTGATTACTGGGTTGTGATTAATTATAAAACAAGGGTCGCGAGCTGGCTAAAACCCGCTGAGGCGAAGGTGCAAAACAGGATGGAGATATCAGGTGATGAGATACCGGCAAAAATCGCAATAACCTTAAAATCAATGTGGCATTGACGTTATAATCGCCTCCTCATTCCCCCACCTGAAAAAGCGCTATGGATTACTTACCGCTGTTTATCGATCTCAAGCAACGTCCGGTTCTGGTGGTAGGGGGTGGAAAAGTGGCCACGCGCAAAATTACCCAATTGCTGCGTGCCGGGGCGCAAGTGCGCGTCGTGGCACAAACGCTGACGCCGGAACTTTATCAGCAGCATCAGGCAGCGCTAATCTGTTGGATTGCACAATCTTTTGACGAACAGCAGCTAAACGGTGTGTTTCTGGCGATCGCCGCCACCAACGATCCACGGCTCAACGCCAGCGTGGCCCAGGCGGCTGAACGGCGTCAACTGCTGGTCAACGTCGTCGATGCGCCTGCCGATGGTTCCTGCATTTTCCCGGCGATTATCGATCGTTCACCGCTGGTGGTGGCTTTCTCTTCTGGCGGCCAATCGCCCGCGCTGACACGTATTCTACGTGAGAAACTGGAACAGCTTCTGCCTGCCAGCCTTGGCATGATGACGCGGATTGCCGGATTGTACCGTTCTCAGGTAAAGACACGGCTACCGGAGTTGGAAGTACAACGCCATTTCTGGCAACGGCTTTTCAATGGAAGATTCGCCCGACTGATTGAATCGGGGCAAGAACAGCTCGCTCAGGCTGAGCTCCAGCGTGAACTGGCGCGCTCAGCCGAGCAACAACAATCCGAGGCCGATAAAACCCGCCGCTAGCGGCTGCTGCCGGGGATAACGATATTGCTGTCTGCCAGCAGCCCCATATTGTTATACATCGCGCAGGCGGCATCCACGATATGCATGGCGATCGCCGCACCGCTGCCCTCTCCCAACCGCATTTCCAGGTGCAGATAGGGGGATAATTGAAGATGCTTCAGGGCGATGGCCGCACCTTTTTCCGCAGAAAAGTGCGATGGTAACAAATAGTGGCGCACTTCAGGCGCAATGCCACAGGCCACCAGCGCCGAAGCGTAGGAGAGAAAGCCGTCCAGCACCACTGGCACACCCGCCGCCGCCGCGCCCAGCATCACCCCGGCCATGCCCACCAGATCGTACCCGCCCAGCTTGGCCAGCACGTCCAGCGCATCGTTGGCATCCGGCTGGTTGTGGGCAATGGCCTGACGGACCACTGCCACCTTGTGATGCAACCGATCGCTGGGGAAATTGGCGCCAATGCCCACCACCTCTTGCGGATCGCTGCCGGTCAACACGCTGATGATTGCGGCAGCAGGCGTGGTATTGGCCATCCCTAACTCCCCGACGCCAAACAACGTAACCCCAAGCGCTGCCTGTTCCAGCGTCAAGCGGGCGCTGGTCAGCAGCAAATCCTCCGCCTGCTGGCGCGTCATTGCCGCTTCTCGGGCGATATTGCCGCTGCCGCGCCCCACTTTCATATTGATCAGGCCCGGTAGCGGATCGCTGTCGATCCCGACATCCACCACCTTCACTTCAGCCCCGGCATTGGCAGCCAGCACGCAGACGCCGGTAATGCCTTTCACCATATTCAGCGCCTGAATCACGGTCACTTCACGGGGCGATACCGCCACCCCTTCGGCATATACTCCGTGATCGGCGGCCATGACGATAATTTGCTTACGTTCCGCAGTCATCCCGCTAAAACCGCGCATACCCGCCAATTGAATAGCCAACTGCTCCAAACGGCCCAGGCTGCCGGGGGGCTTCAGCAACCCGTCCAGCCGGGTTGCCGCCTGCCGCATGGCAACAGTATCCAGCGGCGCAATGGTGTCGATTAACGATGAAAGTGTTTGCATCAATTTATTCTCTTGTTGCAGGCTGCCAACGAGCCTGGCTGTTAAAAGCCCGCAGCGCGACAAACCCTGCACGGATCTCCAACACGCTGTAAGCCCCTTGTTCAAAATGGAAGTGCCACATACCGGCAGCAGGCATCGCCAACAGCCCGGCCAGCAGCAGGCTAAGGCTACCCTGATGCGCCACCAGCAGGCGGTTACCGCCGCCGTTGTCGGCTAATAGTTGCTGCACCTGCTGCTGAATGCGCTGAGAAAACTGCGGGAAAGACTCGCCCGCCGTCGGGCAGCCTTGTTGCCAATCCGCCACCCAACGGTTCCATGCCTCGGCATCCTGCTGCTGCAAATCCCGGTGGTGGCGCATTTCCCAGGCACCAAAGTTCATTTCGTTAAAACCGCCGTCAACCTGCGCCACTAACTCACGTTGCCCCAACACAATCTCGGCGGTATGCCGCGCCCGCAGCAGTTCGCTGCTGGTTGCCTGGGTAAAAGGCACCTCGGCCAGCCACTCCGCCACCCGTTGTGCCTGCATAACGCCCTGCTCGGTCAGTGGCACATCGGTCATGCCGCAGAAAACCCCCTGCTGATTGGCCAACGTTTGCCCGTGTCGCACCAGAAATAACCGCATCGTCATCACTCACAGCAGCGCCATCAAAAACACCAGTTCGGCCACTTCCACTGCCGCCCCCAAGGTATCACCGGTCTGCCCGCCCAAGCGGCGGCGCAGATAGGTTCGCAGCAGCAACACGGCGATCAACGTGTACCCCAGCGCGAACATGGCTTTTCCCTGCCCCAACAGCATCACCAACACCGCCGCACAGGCCAGTGTAGTTGCCGCTTGCACGCCGTTAATCTGGCCGATATAGAGATTCCCCAAGCCATCGCCTTCGCGGGCATAGCGCTGGCGATACATCAGCAACACCAGTAGCGATCGCCCAACCACGCTTGCTGCCATCAGCGTGGCCAGCATCGGCAGCCCGCGCAGCGCCAGTTCGCTAACCACCAGCACCTTCGCCAGCACAATAAACACCAGCGCCAGCCCGCCGTTGGTCCCCAGGCGGCTGTCGCGCATAATCTCCAGCATGTTTTCCCGGCTGCGGGCAGAAAACACACCGTCACAGGTATCGGCCAACCCATCAAGATGAAATGCCCCGGTCACCAACGCCAAAGTCAGCACATAAGCCAATGCCGCCAGCGGGAATCCGCACCAGGGGGCCAGCAAGGTAAATACCCCACCGCCAAGAGCACCGACGATCAGGCCAATCAACGGAAAGCCGACGATGCCGCGCTCGTAGTGATCCAGCTCCAGCCCCTGTGTCCAACGGGCAGGCACCGGAATACGCGTCATAAACTGCAAGGTGGCCAAAAACAGACGCAGCCTCATTTGATTTTTACCTCGATACCGGAGATCACCAAAAACACCGTTTCGGCAGCGGCAGCCAGTCGCTGATTGACCCGGCCAGCGATATCGCGGAAATGCCGCGCTAAACGGTTTTCCGGCACGATGCCCATGCCCAGCTCGTTGGTAACCAGATAAATCGCCGCCGGGCTGCGGGCGCAGGCCGCCAGCAACTCGCCAATCTGCTGCTGAAGTTCATGCTCCACCGCCGCAAAATCGATCTGTTCCACCGGCGTGTCTGCCGTTAAAGCAAACATCTGGTTAGCAAGCAGCGTGGTGATACATTCAAGGATCACCGCCTCTCCCGGCATAACTTGCTCGTCGATCACCTGTGCCAGATGCTGACTGCCCTCCCAAGTGCGCCAATGGGCCGGGCGGCTTTGGCGGTGCAATTCGACCCGCTCGGCCATTTCTTCATCGGTCACCACCGAGGTAGCGATATACAACACCTGTTCGCTCGCACTCGCCAACCGTTCGGCCAGTGAGCTCTTGCCGCTACGTGCGCCACCGGTAATCAGAATCACAAAACACTCTCCTCTTGATGGCTGCTCATGATGCGGTAAATAGCAGCTATATCAATATGTTCCCGCATCGCATCGGCCAAAATGTCAAACTGCTGCTGTTTATACTGGGTATAGTCCAATGCTGCACCCTGATCAATCGGCAGTCCTTTCCTGCTGCGTAACCCATTCAACAAGGCGCGGCTGAAAGAACCACTGTCAAACAGACCATGAATATAGCTGCCCATCACGTTGCCCGCGTGGTTCACCGCGCCATCAAAGGCGCAGTCCGGTTCACCATTGTGCTGGGTTAAACGGGCAAAAGGCTCGGCTTCCGCCCCCAACTGCGTGGCCCCCATATGGATTTCGTAACCGGCCAGCACCTGCTCGGCGCAAGCGGATAAAATACCGGGCAGCGCAGGCTGACAGCGTGCGGCCACCTGGGTCGTCACCTTTTCCCGTGCGAACTGGGTGGTGACATCCAACAACCCCAAGCCTGCCATCTGCGCCACGCCGGACTCGACGCCATCGATAATCTGTTTACCCAGCATCTGATAACCGCCGCAGATGCCGACGATCGGCGTCCCGGCCTGATGCTGTGCCAGCAACGCCGCCGCCAAGCCGCTGTGCTGTAACCACTGCAAATCCCCCAGCGTGTTTTTGCTGCCCGGCAAAATAATCAGATCGGCACCGGCCAGCGCCGCAGGATGCGTGATATAACGCAGCGCTACGCCCGGCTGAGCCGCCAGAGCGTTAAAGTCGGTAAAATTGGCGATATGCGGTAGCTGTATCACCACAATATCCAGCAAATTCTCCCCTGCCGGGCGGTATTTACCGTTTTGCAACGCCACACCGTCCTCATCTTCCAGATCGATATTCAGCCAAGGCATCACCCCCAGCACTGGCACGCCGGTCAGAGCTTCGATCTGCTCTAATCCCGACTGGAGTAGAGCGATGTCGCCACGGAATTTATTGATGATCACCCCTTTTACCCGCGCTTTCTCTTCCGGCCGTAGCAGCGCCAACGTGCCGTAAATGGCAGCAAAAACGCCACCGCGATCGATATCCGCCACCAGCAGCACCGGCGTCTTAGCGATCGCCGCCATGCCCATATTGACGATATCCCGGTCGCGCAAATTGATCTCCGCCGGGCTGCCCGCCCCTTCCAGCACCACCACGTCATAGTCGTTAAGCAGGCTGTAATAAACCTCGCGGATCTGTTGCTGCAATTGCGGCTTGTAGTGGTGATAGCTGACCGCGTCCATATCGCAGGTCACTTTGCCCATCAGCACCACCTGCGCTTTGCGATCGCTGGTGGGCTTCAGTAGCACCGGGTTCATCCGCACGTCAGGCGCAATGCCTGCCGCCTCGGCCTGAAAAATCTGCGCCCGTCCCATCTCTTCACCGTTGGCGGTGATGCCGGAATTGAGCGCCATATTCTGCGATTTGAACGGCGCGCAGCGGTAACCATCCTGCGCAAATATGCGGCACAAACCGGCCACTAATACGCTTTTACCGACGTCCGACGCCGTTCCCTGCACCATTACGGATAGTTTCATCACCCTTTCTCCACCTCACGCTGGCGCAGCAGCGCAAACAGCTGTTGTTCCGTTTTACACAGCGGCAACCCCAGCTCACTGTGCAATTTTACCAGCCAGGGTTGCACCAACCCGGCGGCAGTTAATTGTTCCTGCTGCAAGAAAACCTGCGCAGTGTCCCCTGCGCTGACCAGCCGCCCATGAGAAAGGACATACAGGTAATCACAAATATGATAAATCAAATCAATGTCATGGCTGGAGATAATTACCCGTTTGCCTTCGGCGACGATCCGCTCAATGATAGCGATCATCTGCTGCCGCCCCGCTGGGTCCAGCCCGGCGGTGGGCTCATCCAACAGCAGGTATTCTGCTTCCATCACCAACGCCCCGGCAATCGCCACCCGTTTTTTCTGCCCGTAACTCAAATTCTGTATCGATTTATGCCGAAAGCCCTGCGCATCCACCAGCGTCAGCGCCCGATCCACCCGCTCAGCAATCTGCTGCCGATCCATCCCCAGATTATGCAGGCTGAAGGCGATATCGCTGTCGATATCGGTATAAAACAGTTGCTGTTCCGGGTCTTGAAACACGGTAGTCACCCGCTGGCGCAGCGCCCGCAGGCTGGCTTTGCCGTAATCGAGCGCTTCCCCTTGCCACAGCACCGCGCCCTGCTGCGGGCGCAAGATGCCGGTCAGGTTCATCAACAGCGTTGATTTACCGCAGCCATTCGCCCCTAACAGCCCGGTGACCGCGTACAGGCCAAAATCCAGCGTCAAATCCTGCAACACCGGTTCATCCTGGTAGCTGAAGCTTAATTGTCGGGTGCTTAACATCGGCGGCCTGCTCTCACAGCGGGAAATCCCCCTGATACAGTTTGACGTCCAGCGCGATAATCATCTGTTGATAGCGGATCATCACGCGGGTAAATAACATACTCACCAGCATCGCCAGCGAACGATAACTGCTGCCCAGCGACACATAGCCAAAGCGCAGCGATTGAGCGCGGTGGATCGCTGCCGCCTCTTCGATAAAAATAAAGATAAACCGCCAGGTCAGCAGAATTTGCTCCGTCAGCAGGCGCGGTGCATGGCAGCGCTTGAGCAACTGGATCAGTTGCGGAAATGGCGTGTTCAGCACAAACCAGAAGGTGGCAGCCAATGCGGCCAGGCTACGCCACAGGGTGTGATTGGCCGTTACCAACCCAGCGCGATCGATACCCAACCAGACGTTCCCCACCTGCACGCCCCACCACAGGCTATCCGGCTGCCGGGCCACCGAGAGCATAATGGTCAACATCCCCACCAACAGAAAAGTCAGCGGGATCGCCAGCCAGCGCAGATAACGCGCAGGGCCGATGCGCAGCAGATAGCAGGTCAGTAGTGCGATAATCACCAGCAACAGCGCCTGATAGCACGGTGGTAACACCATCGCCAACAGCAGAAACAGGCCATACAGCGCCAGCTTGGCCCGCGGGTCCCGCTGCCGCCAGCGGCTTTGTTCGCTCAGTCGATCAATCCCCAGCATGCTCACGACGCTTACCCTGGTAGTAGCCCAAAATGTAAAAAATCACTGCCGTTCCCAACGACCCTTGCAGGGTAAACAACAGGCTTTCAATCTCACTGCTGGCCGGTTTGTACAGCGGAGTGAACCAGGGTTGATAGTGCGGTGAGGTTTGCTGGATCAAGGTTTCGGCTGCACCATCGGAGCCGCCATATTCACCACCGTGGTTGATAAAGAACGGCATGATGACCAAGGCAGCCACCATTGCCAGCAGGATCAGCGTTTTTTTCATCTCAATGCCCCTCGGCCGGGATCAACCGGCGTTTCGTCAACTGGTCATAAATCATCACGGTCAGCAACCCTTCGGCAATGGCGATTGGGATCTGCGTCAGGCAGAACACCCCCATAAATTTCACGCTGGAGCCGATGATGCCAAACTGCGGATCCGGGAAGGCCACGCCCAGTTGCACCGAGGTGACAAAATAGGTCGTCAGATCGGCCAGCGCTGCACACAGAAACACCGCCACATCGCGGCGCACGCCCGATTTACAGGCCAGTTGCCACACCAGATAACCCACCAGCGGCCCGATCACCGCCATCGACATGCCGTTGGCCCCGAGCGTGGTCAAGCCGCCATGGGCCAGCAGCAGCGCCTGGAACAGCAGCACGATCGCCCCCAACACCGCCACCACCGCCGGGCCGAACAGGATCACCGCTAGCCCCACGCCGGTGGGGTGGGAACAACTGCCGGTGAGCGACGGGATCTTGAGAGCTGAGAGCACGAAAATAAACGCCGCGCACAGCGCCAGCAGCACCTTCTGGTTGCTGTCGTCACCGACGATCTGTTTCAACCGCCGCAGCCCGACATACAGGCAGGGCAGAAACAGCAGCCACCAGGCCATCGCCCACAGCGGTGGCAAAAAACCTTCCATAATGTGCATGGCAAAGGCGTCTTGCGGCAGCAACATCATCAACAACGCGAATCCTAATCCCATTAATGAGAGTTGTTTGGTTTGCGTCTCCATCGGTTACTCCTCGGTAAACCAACGTTTATTCACCAGAATGGTCGAAAAATAGGGCAACGCCCGGTCGGCTGGCAGTTGATCTAACCGTCGCCAGCACTGCTCGCCCGGCTGCGTGGCTTCTGCCATCAGCAGCGCGTGATCGAACAGCTTCAGCCGTGCCAGCAATGCCTGGATGCTGGCAAAGCGGCCATACACTTTCATCAGCACCACACAGTCGTGGGTTAACAACGCCTGTTCCAGCTCGGCTTCCGCTGCGGTGCAGGACATCACCGCCAGCGACTGCGTTTCCATCGCCAGCGGCAAGGCAGCGCGCGCGGCGATCGCCGCAAACGAGGTGACGCCCGGCACAATCTCCAGCCAGTCCGGGCGACCAAGGCGCGCCAGCAGAAACACCCAGGTGCTGAACAGCATGGCATCACCCAACGTGATAAAACCCACCTGTTTGCCGTGCGCGACTTCCGCCTTAAGCTGCTGCGCTACGTCGTCCCAAACCGCCTGTTTTTGTGCATCATCGGCGCTCATCGGGAAATGGCAGGTGCGGATCTCGGTGTGCGGCAACAAATACTCCCGCACGATCGACAGTGCCAGGCTATCGCCCCCTTTACGGCCCGCCGGGGCATACAGCACATCAAGCTGGCCAAGCAGCCGGGCGGCACGCACGGTGATTAAATCGCTGGCCCCTGGGCCGACGCCTAACGCATACAGTTTGCCGCTCATCAGGCCACCTCCTGCTGGTTGTGGCACAAAGCCGCGTGCAGATGTTCGGCAAACATCTGGCGAATCAGCGGGTTTTCGCCCAACCCTTGCAACCAGCATTGCGTTTCAATCCCAGCCGCCGCCATTTGCGAGCCCCAGGAATCGGGGTCGGCAGAGGCCATATCATTAATCGCGTGATCGCCGGCCACCAGCATCAGCGGCATCAAGTGCACTTTGCGTATCCGCTGTTGCTGCAAGCGGGCGATCAGCCCGTCCACTTCCGGGTAACTCTCTACCGCCCCTACCAACGCCGGGAAGCGTTGTGCGGCCATCAGATGATCCAGGCAACCGTAGGCGGCAAAGGCGTGATGGCCAGTGCCATGGCCCATAAACACCACCCGCTCATCGGCGGCCAGCGGCGGCATTTGCCCCTGCAACGCCAGCAGCAGTTGCTGATAGTCGGCAAAGCTGCTGAGCAACGGCTTGCCCAGCGTCAAGCGCCAGAAACGGTGACGATTGGCGCGCACTTCGCTGGCCACTTTTTCATATTCGTCGCCGTTAATGATGTGCAGCGACTGGATCGCCACATCCTGATAGCCCGCCTCCGCCAAACGCTGTAGCGCCTGCTGCGGGTTATCGATCAGCAAGCCGTCACGCTGGCGCAGCTTGCGGATAATCATTTCCGAGGTGAATGCACGGAACAGATGGCGATCGCCGCAGCCTGCCGCCAACTGCTGCTCGCAGGCTTCGATATTCTTTTCGCGTGTACTCGCATAGCTGGTACCAAAACTGATCACTAACAGCGCTTTTTTCATGTCATTTTCCTTGATGTTTCTGCCAGCAGGCCAACAGCTGTGCAAAGGCCGCCAATGAGTCCACCTGCTCCCCCCCGCTCTCTAACGGCGGCGGGCGGCGCACCACGATGCAGGGAATGCCCAATGCCAAGCAGGGTTCAACCTTTTGCAGATAACCCCCTTCGCTGCCGGACTCTTTGGTGATCACCAAGTCCGGCTGGCAAAACTCGTACAGCGCCTGATTGAAGCGCGCACTGAACGGGCCGCGCAGGGCGATGATGTTATCCACCCCCAGCCCCAGCGCTTCGCTCTGCGCTAACACTTCGGCGGTCGGTAACACCCTGACCAGCAGGGTTTTCCCCGGCAGGCCACGCTGATATTCCGCCAGTTGCTTACTGCCGGTGGTCAGTAACACCCGTTGGCCCATGCCCTGAGCCAACGCGCAGGCTTCGGCCAGCGTATTCACCTTGTGCAACTGTGGATGCGAAAGTTGGTCAATCTCACTTGGGCGCTGATAGCGCGTCAGCCGCAGCCCCAGGCGGCGGCAGGCGTGCATCACATTGGTGCTCAATGCATCGGCATAAGGGTGAGAAGCATCAATCACCCAGCGGATGCCACGCCGTTGCAGATAATCCGCCATCGCATCACTATCCATGCGCCCGACCACCACCTCACCCTGAAGGTTGCCCGCTAGCTGTTTGCCTGCCTCGCTGGCCACCGACAGGCTGTAGCCTTCACCGGCCCGATCCAGGCATTGGCAAATCAGCCGAGCATCGTGGGTTCCGCCGAAGATATGGATCACAGCGCATAACCTCGCGGAGTAATCATCAGCCCGTTGCGGCAATAGGTGGTTTGGTTGCCGACAATCACCAGGCTGGTCATATCGACCGGTGCAAAGTCCATCTCACCGAGCGTGGTCAACCACTTTTCCTGCTTTTTGCGGCCAGCGGCTTTCACCACGCCGACCGGCGTTGCTGGCGCTTTATAGGGCTGCATCAGCGTAAAAGCGCGGGCAAGATGCCCTTCCCGGCCACGGCTGCGCGGGTTGTAGAAGCAGATCACAAAGTCGGCCTGCGCGGCGGCGATAATGCGTTTTTCGATCACCGGCCACGGGGTGAGCAAATCACTCAGGCTGATATGGCAAAAATCGTGCATCAGCGGCGCACCGAGCAGTGAGGCGGCGGCGATGCTGGCGGTGATCCCCGCCACCAGTTTGACTTCCAGATCCAGCTGCTGCTGGCCGACAAGCTCCAGCACCAACCCGGCCATGCCGTAAATCCCTGCATCACCGCTGCTGATCAGCGCCACATTGTGGCCCGCCAAGGCCAGATCGATCGCCACCTGGCAGCGTTCAATCTCCTTACACATACCGGTTTTGATCACCTGCTTATCGCCGATCAACGGCTTTACCAGGTGGGTATAGGTTTTATAGCCGACGATAATTTCTGCCGCGCGGATCGCCTCGATCGCGTCCTGCGTCATCATCGTTTCACTGCCCGGCCCAATGCCAATGACGCTTAACATGAATGTGCTACTCCCAATGTCATGGTGACCCCCTGCTCACGCAGCGTGTTGCCCACCAGTTTTCCACCGCTCATCAGCCAGGCTACCGGCTGTGAAACGCTGCCAACGCCCACCGTGGTCCGTACAAAATCGGAGGCCGGGAAGCGCTGTTCGTGGTGGCGCAGCTCATGGCTGCTGAACAGTTCGAACGGTACCCGCCAGCAACGCGCCAGTTGCTGCAAGGCTGGCTCATCTTTTTTGATGGTGACGCTGCCGATAGCGCGTAGCGCCATCGGGTCAAAATGGTTGTCTGCCAACTGTTGTTGCAACAGGTCGATCAAGGTTTTTAATGCGGTGGCACGGCGGCAACCGATGCCCACCACCACCCGGCGCGGCACCAGTTTGTACACCGGCAGCGGCAACGCCGGTAAGCAATCGCGCAGGCTGACACACACCAGCGCATCCAGTTCCGGCAGATGGTGTAAATCCGCCACGGGGACAAAGCCGCGGGTATCACAACGAGGTTGTTCCGCCCGCAAGGGCTCATCCCACCACAGCCCGACTTTCTGGCCGCTGACCAGTTGCTGATTCACCTTCTTGACCGCCTGACGGAAATCCTGCATCTCGGCATCCAGTTGCGTCGCCAGGGTATCCAGCGCGGCCATTTCATTAACATCAGTCGCGGTGGTGATCACCGGGTCGGCCCCCAACAGCCCCGCCAGAAACAGCGTCAGCGCATTGGCGCCCCCCACATGGCCCGACAGCAGGCTGATCACATGCTGGCCGCGCTCGTCGATCACCACCACCGCCGGATCGCTCATTTTGTCGTTCACCAGCGGGGCGATCACCCGCACGGTCAGGCCGGTGGCACCTACCACCACCAAGGCCGAATAGCTTTTGAACGCCTCGCGCAGCGTAGCGCCGAAGCTGCCGTTAAACGGCTGGAAACCCGGCACCAGCAATTTTTCACTGGTAAAACAGGTGAGCGGCAAGTGGGTTTGCAAGCGCTGCGCCAACCGCACGCCGCCCGGCGTCAGGCAGAACAGCGCAATGGCTTCAGGCTTGACGATATTCATGGCTGAACCCCGCGTCATACAGCTTGGAATAGTGGTATTCGTCCCCCAGGAAAGCCCCCACCAGGATCAGCGCAGTTTTGTGGATCGCCGCCGCACGGACTTTTTCCGCAATCTCGGCCAGCGTACCGCGCACCGTTTGGCTCTCTTTCCAGGTGGCTTTGTACACCACCGCCACCGGCGTTTGGGGCGGATAGCCGCCCGCGATCAACTGCTCCACCACCCGCGCCATCTCCTGCACGGAAAGGAAAATCGCCATTGAGGTCTGATGGGCGGCAAAAGCGGCTAGCTGTTCGCGCGGCGGCATCGGCGTGCGCCCTTCAATACGGGTAATGATCAGGCTCTGCGCCACTTCGGGCACGGTGTATTCCACCCCCAGTTGCGCCGCTGCCCCTAGAAACGCGCTCACTCCCGGCACGGAGACAAAGCCGATCCCCTGCTGCGCCAGCACTTCGCCCTGCTCGCGGATCGAACCATACAGCGAGAGATCGCCGGTTTGCAGCCGTACCACCAGCTTGCCCGCGCGCACACCGTTCACCATCAGCGCAATGATCTGCTCCAGCGTCAGGCCCGCGCTGTCGTGCAGTTCGGCCTGCGGCGGGCAATAGCTCAACAGTTCGGTATTGATCAGTGAACCGGCATAGATCACCACCTGCGCCTGTTGCAGCAGCCGGTAGCCTTTCAGCGTGATCAGCTCAGGGTCCCCCGGCCCTGCGCCGACAAACCAGACTTTTTGTGTATCCCAAAGGTGTTCAGACATCGCTGCCCTCCTTGCGGCAAGAAATAAGATAGGTAGGGTTATTCGGCTTAAAATAGTGGCCACGGCCCAGCGGCGTCAGGGCCGAGAATTGCAGCTGCTCGCCGCAAATCCCCTCCACGTTGCGCGCTTGCAGGCAGGCCAGCGCCTCCGTGAAGTTGTTCAGCAAAATAAAGCTCAGCACCAAACGGCCACCGGGGTGCAATTGCGCCAGCGCCCAATCGATCAGGGCCAACAGTTGCCCGCCGCTGCCGCCGATAAACACCGCATCGGCCAGCGGTTCTAACGCCAGCGGCGCAGTGGCGGCGATAATGTTGACGTTGCTGCACCCCAGCCGCTGGCGGTTTTCGGCAATCAACTCAAGCGCCGCCGGGTTATGTTCAATCGCGGTAACCTGCAACGCGGGGAAACGCAGCGCGGCCTCCAGCGCAACGCTGCCAGTTCCGGCACCCACGTCAATAAAATGCTCGGCCCCTGCCAGTTCCAGCCGTTCCAGCGCCAGCAAGCGCACGGCTTCTTTGGTCATCGGCACCTGCTGCCCGCGTAAAAAATCGCTATCTCTCATTAAGGATCACCACTACGTTCATGTCGTAACATGGCGCGACCGCCGCCGGTGGCAGGCGATAAATCCGCTCGGCCGGTAGCGACAGGTTCTCACCGATAATCAGGCTGCGCGTCAGGCCGCGCTGGATAATGGCGTCGGCAATGGCACGCGGCCCAATCAGCGTATCGGTCACCATCGCCACCTTGTGGTGCTGCAACAGCCAGTCAAAATCCGGCGTGCGGCCATGGCTGCTGGTGAGGTAAATATCGTTCATGTCCAAGGCGACTCGCGCACACAGGTATTGAATGGCGCTGATGCCGGGAATGATCTGTAACTCTTCAGGTAAAAAATGCGCCGCCAGCCATTTGCCAATGCCGAACAGCAGCGGATCGCCAGAGGCCAACACCACAATGCGTTGCGTACCGAGGTTGCCGCGCAGCCATACCAGCAACGCCTCCAGATCGGCATCCAGGGTGCGGGTTTGATGTTGAGCTTGCGCAAACATCGCCAAGTGACGCGCCCCGCCTACCAGCCAATCAGCAGTGGCGATCGCCGCCTGCGCCTGTGGCGTGAGGAAATCAGCATTACCGGGACCAACGCCAACCACAGCGATCATCGCATCACCTCCAGAATCTCTTGCAGCGGCCGGTTGCAGCCCAGGATTTGCTGATCGAAAGAGAACAGAATCGCGTCGCAACCCGGCGGGTTAACGCTAAAGCGCAGCATCTCCTGCACCCGTTCGCAGATCCGCCGGGCAATGCGCGGATACAACGCCTGCCAGCCTTGCTCGGCGATCAGTTCCATCGCCGCTTCAGTGGTGTCGCAACGCTCGACCTGTTGCAGCAGCGCCAGCGGTGCCCCCATCAGCGCCAGATGGGCGATCAGGGTTTCCATACGCCCGTCGGCGATATGGCTGTGGGTGTGGAAGATCCCGGCGGCTATTTTGACCAGCTTGCCCGGATGCCCCACCAGCACGATATGGCGGAACTCCAGCCGCATCGCCTCTTGCAGCATGTAGCCAACAAAATTGCTCATAGTCACCACCTGCTGGCCATCCAGCCCAAGCCGTTCGCGTACAAAACGCTCACCGTGGTTACCCGGCACCAGGATCACCTTGTCCAACCCCGCGGCTCGCTTCATTTCCAGCTCCAAGGCCAGCGAACGCTTCCAGCTCTCTTCCGACATCGGCGTGACAATGCCGGTGGTGCCGATAATCGAAATGCCTCCCAAAATCCCCAGCCGTCCGTTGTAGGTTTTCTGCGCCCGTTCAACCCCTTCCGGCGCAAAAATCTCTACCTGCGCGCCGCGCAATGGGCCAATCACCTCGCGCACCGCGGCTTCGATGGTCTGTCGTGGCGTGCGGTTGATCGCCGCGCTGCCGACGGCCAAACCAAGACCTTTGCGGGTAACGGTGCCCACGCCTGCGCCGCCGCGCAGCAGGATCTGCTGGTGATCGCTTTGCAACGTGACGCGGGCAAAAATCAGCATGCCGTGCGTGGCATCCACATCATCGCCACCGTCTTTGCGAATCGCCGCCATCGCCTGCTGGCCCTCAATCAGCGGCTGCTCAACATTCAGATTGAGCGTCACGCCCGAAGGCGTAACGATCGCCACCTGATGGATAATCTGCTGGCGCAGCACCATCAGCGCTGCCACCTTCGCCGCCGCCGTGGCGCAAGAGCCGGTGGTGTAACCTTTGCGGTAACGCTTGCCGTGATACCACACGCTGTCTTGCAGGCTCATAACGCCCCCCGCAGGTGATACAGCGTAGCGTTGATAATCGCGGCGGCCACGTTGCTGCCGCCTTTGCGCCCGCTGGCAACAATGTTCGGCAGATGGCTGCTCTGTAACACTGCTTTGGATTCTTCGGCACCAACAAATCCTACCGGTACGCCGATCACCGCCAGCGGGTTAGCCTGCTGTTCCAATAGGCGAAACAGCGCGGTAGGCGCATTGCCGAACACAAACAGTTTTTCCCCGGCTTCCGCCAGCGCAATATCCACCGCTGCCATCGAGCGGGTGATCCCCTGGGCTTTTGCCGCAGCCACCACCCGTGGATCGCTGATATAGCAGCGGCATTGGCACCCCATCTGCTGCAACAGGGTTTTGTTGATGCCGGAGAGCGCCATGGTGGTATCGGTATACAGCGTGCAGCCACGACGCAGCCCTTCAGTGAGCGCGTGCAGCACATTCGGGGAAAACCACAGAATATCCAGCCAGTCGAAATCAGCGGTGGTATGGATCACCCGCTTAATCACCGCTTCCTGCCAGGCATCGGCAAAACGGTAATCCGGGCGCTCGCGCGCAATTATCTGATCGATAATCCTGAAGCTTTGCTGCTCAATGTGTTGCGGTTGTTTAAGGTAGTTCATAGCGATCCTTCTCTAAGCGCCAACCCAAAGCAGGCGCAGCAGGGCAAACAGCAGCAGCGCCAGCAACGCGGCGCTCTTCATCAATTGAATGCTGCGGGGGATATCCATCAACGCCACTTCCCGCTGGCCGTCACCGATCCAGGGCTTTTCTACCCGCTGGCCAAAGTAATCATTCGGCCCACCCAAGCGGATACCTAATGCTCCCGCCACCGTTGCCTCTGGCCAGGCACAGTTCGGGCTGGAATGCTGATAACGATCGCGCCAGCCAATACGCAACGCGCGGCGATAGTTCAGCCCTGCCAGCCAAGCGGCAACACTCAGCAGCAGCCAGCTCAGCCGGGCCGGTAACCAATTAGCGAGATCGTCCATCCGAGCCGATACATAGCCGATGGCGCGGTATTGCGGCGTTTTGTAACCGACCATTGAATCGAGGGTATTGACCGCTTTGTAGGCCATCGCCAGCGGCGCGCCGCCGAGCAGCAGGAAAAACAGCGGTGCAATCACGCCGTCCACGCTGTTTTCTGCCACCGTCTCCACCACCGCCCGGGTGATTTGCGGGGCTTCCAGTTGCGACGTATCGCGCCCGACAATCCACGACAGCCTGCGGCGGCTCTCTTCCAGCCCGGCATATTTCAGCGCGTGATGCACTTCCATCGCCGCATCCTCCAGGCAGCGCGCAGCCAGCAGGGTGTAGATCAGCCACACTTCGGCCAGCCAGCCGAGCCAGGGGTGGATCTGCATTAGCAGCGTTAAAAATCCCCAACTGAGCAACCACACCAGCCCCACCACCGCCAGCCACAGCAACCCGCCGCCGATCCTGAGCGCCCTTTCGCTGTGGCAAACGCGACGGATCAGGCGTTGCAGCACATGAATCAGGTTACCGATCCAGCGCACCGGGTGCGGCCAGTGCGGCGGATCGCCCAGCAGGCGGTCGAGCAGAAAAGCCACCAACCAGGCCGCCAGCGTCATAGCACGCTCCTGGCCGCCGTCAGCCAGCGATCCAACAGGCCGGGGCGCTGTGCGAAGTGAATATGCAGATAGCTGGCCTGAGTACGGCCAAGTTGATATCCCCCCTGCCAGCGCTGCACCGCAACGCCGTCGCGCCATTTGGCGCAGTCAAATACCGGCGTCAGCGGGCTGGAAAAATCAGAATAGTGAAACTCGTGGCCGCGCAGGGTTTCCCCTTTGGCAGCCAGCAAGGTGTCGGTACGGGCTTGCCACTGGCAATAGCCAAAGCGCGTCAGGCGATCCCCCATACGGCTTTCCCCCGGCAAAATGCCGCTCATCCGGTGGCGCTGCCCGGCGCAGTCGGTCAGCCCCTGGCCGAGATACATCAGGCCACCGCATTCGGCATAGATCGGAATGTGCCGCCGATGCGCTGCCTGCAACGCAGCGTGCATCTGCGGGTTGGCCGCCAGCTGTGCCGCATGCACCTCCGGGTAGCCGCCACCAAGGTAGATCATCTGGCAATCCGGCAACTGGCGATCGTGCAACGGGCTGAAACGCTGGATGCGCACCCCCGCCTGCTCCAGCAGATCGAGGTTATCCGGGTAGTAGAAGTTAAAGGCGTCGTCTTCAGCCAAGGCCAGGGTTAAGCCTGCCGCCAGTTCAGGCGCGGGTAATGCCGGGGGCTGTCCGGCCGGTTGATGGGTCGAGAGAGTCAGCGCCAGCAAGCGATCGAGATCGATATGGGCTTCAACCTGCTGCGCCAGCCGCTGCCAGCAGGGATCGTTGCCAGCGCTTTCTTGTGCAGCAACCAGCCCCAGATGGCGCGACGGTAACGCCACCTCCGCCAGCACCGGCAAGCGCCCTAACACCGGCACGGCGCAGTAGCGTTCGATGGCCTGACGAATCAGTTGGTAATGCTGGTCTGAATTCACCCGGTTGACGATCACCCCGGCCAGTTTCAGTGCCGGATCAAACTGGCGGAAACCCAGCACGGTTGCCGCCACCGAGGTGGATACCGCTTTGCCATCCACCAGCAGGATCACCGGGCAATCTAGCTGCTTGGCCAGCGCCGCGCTGCTGCAATAATTGGGGTCGATGCCATAGCCGTCATACAGCCCCATCACGCCTTCGATCACCGCCACATCGGCGTGGCGCAGATGCTGGTTATACAGGCCGTTGAGGGTGGCCGCTGGCAGCATAAAAGCATCCAGATTGCGCGAAGCCACGCCAGAAACGGCACGGTGCCAGCCGGTATCCAGATAGTCGGGGCCGACCTTGAACGGCTGCACGCGCAGACCGCGCTGTTGCAGCGCCCGCAGGATGCCGAGCGTCAGCGTGGTTTTGCCACAGCCGCTGCCGGTGCCTGCGATCAGAAAAGCCCTTTTGCCTGTTAGCTGCATAAAAAAATCCCGGCCACTCGGTCGGGATTCGGTGTCGAAAAGATACGCTCGCGCAGCGCCAACGCTGCACGTATCTAGTGACAACCCGCTTCCCTCCGAAGGAGTTGAATGCTAGCCCCAAAGAACTTGGCGTTGCAGGTAGGCAGCTAGCACCTTTGCCACTTCAAGTACGCAGGGGGTAAACCAACTGGCCGGTCTTCTGGCTTAGCTTCATCCTCATCCACCACCTTCCCAATCCTAAGATCAGTGGCATAACCAGCGCCTTACAAAATACTTTGGCTATACGGTGGAATCGTCAGCATCACAGCAGCGGGGGCTGCGGGGGAATAACACCCCCTTCCCAGTCACAATTTATTCAGATTGTGAGTTATCCAGTTGGCGATAATAATTCTTTTACCTAACTCATTTAATCTATCAATTTATTAACATTGCGATAGCATTAAATGTTTTCTCTATAGAATGTCTTACTGATAATAATTAATATACGTCAGCTAATTAATAAAAAAATGTTCAGTTTATTCTTTTGCGAAAAAAATGTGGTCATAGGATAGTAAAATATTGCTCTCTGATAATGGCGATGACTGTTGCAGCAAGAGATTCAGGCTTATTTTAAGATTCTATAAATAACAAAATATTGTTATCTGCCGCCGCCGCTCAATAGCGCCGTGTGTTACTCCACCAAATTGTGCTGTTCAATCGCCAGCGAGCGGAATGCCTGCGGCGTCACATTATAAGTCTGGCGGAATACCTTGCAGAAATAGCTGGTTTGCGAGAAACCCAGGTTTTTCGCAATGCTGGCGATACTCCAGTCACTGTGCTGTAACATTTCCCTGGCATTGGCCATGCGCTGCTGATTTATCCACACGTTGAAGCCAACGCCCTGATATTTTTTAAATAACTTGCTGAAATAGTAAGGGCTGAGATACACCTTGGCCGCCACGTCTTCAAGACGTAACTCTTCAGAAAGATGAGCATCAATATAGCGCAGCGCCTTTTTCATTTTCGCTTCATGCGGATTGGGCTGGCGCGCCTTAGCCTGTTCTTTCGCCTCATTATTATCTTTGATTACCACAAAGTTCAGATGCTTTTTCAGGCAGTTTTCCACGATCAGCTTCAGCAGATCCGCCGAGGCAATCACCCGTGAATACTCCATCACTTGCACATTATGGAACTCATCCAGCAGCGCCGGATCCTTTTGCCAGCAGTCATCAACGCTGAGGATATCAATCAGCCCAACCTCCTGTTGCAGCCTGACCTGCCCGCACAGCACAAACCCCACCAAATGGCCGGCAATCACCAGCGGGATAGAGAAATCCGTCAAGCCCGCATGGCAACGATAGATACAGGGTTCATTGGATTTTGAGGCTTCAAGGCCCCCACAGCGGTCGCTCATGCGGCAACGGAGATGATTGACGGGATCCTGGCGCATCATCTGGCAAAATGAGGTGAAATTGAACAGATCGGAGATTTCCTCACCGTGAATGTTCACAACCACGACGGCTAATCCCGTAGCCTGAGCAAAGTCTTGGGCAATTTTATTGATGAGTTCTGAGTTAAGTAAACTGGCAGAAATCATTATAGCCCTCCCTAAGTGAAGTTTTATTTATTGTGACAACCTGTCCCTGCTGTTATCGGTTTGTTATTTTTTGCTTTTATCTCCTGTGGGTAAAATTAAAAGATAAGATTCGCTAATCGTATTAAAAGCCAGCGCTTAAGCCTATCAGACTAATAAAAAACTCGAAATCTATTTTAATTGATTAACCCAAACAGATCACAAAAATCCTCCTCACCCCAATTTTGGAGTGAGGAGACTCAAAATCAGATTTTTTCCTCTTCTAATTGGCAGGCATTGCACGGCAGGTTTTTGCCAATTAAATAGCGGTAACCCGCAGCCCCCAGGCAGGCACCAATCACCGGAGCGACGATCGGCACAATGAAATAAGGAATATCGCGCCCGCCGGTCATGGCCACTTTGCCCCAGCCAGCAAAGAACGCGAACAGCTTCGGCCCAAAGTCACGCGCCGGGTTCATGGCAAACCCGGTCAACGGGCCCATCGAAGCGCCGATTACCGCCACCAGAATACCAATCAATAAAGGTGCCAGTGGCCCGCGCGGCACGCCGTTGCCGTCATCGGTCAGTGCCATTACCAGGCACATCAGAATGGCGGTAATAACGATTTCAACCAGGGATGCCTGTAGCACACTGATGGTAGGGTTTGGATAAGTGCTGAAAATGCTGGCCAGTTGCAGGCTTTCCAGGCTGCCGCGTACCATATTTTTCGCCGCTTCGGTTTCGGCAAACAGATTGTGGTAGAGGGCGTAGACCAGCGCCGCGCCGCAGAAAGCACCGGCGATCTGCGAAACGCAGTACCCCAGCACTTTGCCGCGCGGGAAACAGGCAAACAGCCACATGGCGATAGTGATCGCCGGGTTCAGGTGCCCACCGGAAATCCCCGCCGTCAGATACACCGCCAGAGAAATCCCCAGCCCCCAGACGATGCAGATTTCCCACAGGCCAAAATTAGCTCCGGCCAACTTCGCTGCACAAAGGCACCCGGCACCGAAAAAAACAAACAGCCCGGTGCCGAGAAACTCGGCAATACATTGCGCTTTCAGTGAATCATTCATAACCTTCCCCTGCGTGATTGGATGAGGAATCAGCCCACATCAGCTGGCTCCCGGGCAACAGCAATACTGCGAACTACTATAGGGAGCGGGCAAACGAAAGTGTTGTTGCAATAGCTCAACGGCGAGGGAAAAACTTGCTTGGCAATAAGAGATTATTGTTATTGATAATTTGAAAAATCATTTATTCTCAGGGTAATAGATAGGATTTTATTTAAAGCCAAAATAACACTTTCTTGTTCTACCCTTCTTCCGTTATTGCTATCCAGCTCTCAATTTTCACTCTCTGACGCTAATAATAAAATTTCAGATGAAAACAGAAATTTGAAAAGCTAATTTTTGTTAAATTCAATAATTATTAAATCATCATAAAAACAGCAAGATAGCCCATTCCCATATCCGGTTTTTATTATCCAATCACCAACCATTCTCCGCAAAAGATTTAAGTCAGCCATTCTTTTTCGTTGCTTATTTGTATATTCGCTGCATCACAGTCCTGACAGAGGTGTTTATGCAACAAGAAGCATTAGGAATGGTGGAAACCAAAGGGTTAGCCGCCGCCATCGAAGCCGCCGACACCATGGTGAAGTCTGCCAACGTGGTGCTGGTGGGTTACGAGAAAATTGGCTCTGGCCTGGTGACCGTCATCGTCCGCGGCGACGTGGGCGCAGTGAAAGCGGCAACCGATGCCGGTGCCTCTGCCGCCGCCCGGGTGGGTGAAGTCAAAGCCACTCACGTCATCCCACGCCCACATACCGACGTGGAAAAATTCTTACCGAAGGGAAATAGCCAATGAGCAGCCATGACCTGGTCGACAAAATCATGGCCCAGGTGATAGCCAAAGTCAGCGAGCACACCCCGGCTGCTTCCTCACCACTCACGCACACAACACGAGATACGGTTATGGCAGAAAAAAACTGCAGTTTAACGGAGTTCGTCGGGACCGCCATTGGCGACACGGTGGGTCTGGTTATCGCTAACGTCGATAGCGCCCTGCTGAGCGCCATGAAGCTGGAAAAGAGCTATCGCTCGATCGGCATTCTCGGTGCCCGCACCGGCGCTGGCCCGCACATCATGGCGGCGGATGAAGCCGTCAAGGCCACCAATACCGAAGTGGTGAGCATCGAACTGCCGCGCGATACCAAAGGCGGCGCGGGCCACGGCTCACTGATCGTCTTCGGCGGCAACGACGTTTCCGACGTGAAACGCGCGGTGGAAGTGGCGCTGAAAGAGCTGGATCGCACCTTCGGCGACGTTTACGCCAATGAAGCCGGTCATATCGAGCTGCAATACACCGCCCGTGCCAGCTACGCGCTGGAAAAAGCCTTTGGCGCACCGGTGGGCCGCTCTTGCGGGGTGATCGTCGGCGCTCCGGCCGCCGTCGGCGTGCTGATGGCCGATACGGCGGTGAAATCCGCCAACGTTGACGTGGTGGCCTACAGCTCACCGGCACAGGGCACCAGCTACAGCAACGAAGTGATTCTGGTGATCTCCGGTGACTCCGGCGCGGTGCGTCAGGCGGTGATTTCCGCCCGTGAGATTGGCAAAACCGTTCTGGCTACGCTGGGTGCCGAACCGAAAAACGACCGCCCTTCTTATATCTGATGCCAAGTGAGGCTGTTTCATGAAATCGAAAAGATTTGAAGCATTGGCAAAACGCCCGGTCAACCAGGACGGTTTTGTCAAAGAGTGGATCGAGGAAGGCTTTATCGCCATGGAAAGCCCCAACGATCCCAAACCGTCGATCAAAATCGTCGGCGGAGTGATCACCGAACTGGACGGCAAACCGCAGAGCGAGTTTGACCTGATCGACCACTTTATTGCCCGCTACGGCATCAATCTGGCGCGTGCGGAAGAAGTGATGGCGATGGATTCGGTGAAGCTGGCCAATATGCTGTGCGATCCCAACGTCTCCCGCGCCAGCATTGTACCGCTGACCACCGCCATGACCCCGGCGAAGATCGTCGAAGTGGTGTCGCACATGAACGTGGTGGAAATGATGATGTCGATGCAGAAAATGCGCGCGCGTCGTACTCCGTCACAGCAGGCCCACGTCACTAACGTGAAAGACAACCCGGTGCAGATCGCCGCCGACGCCGCAGAAGGTGCCTTCCGTGGCTTCGATGAGCAGGAAACCACCGTCGCAGTCGCCCGCTATGCGCCGTTCAACGCCATCGCGCTGCTGGTTGGCTCGCAGATTGGCCGCCCTGGTGTGCTGACCCAATGCTCGCTGGAAGAAGCCACCGAACTGAAACTCGGCATGCTGGGCCACACCTGCTATGCCGAAACCATCTCGGTGTACGGCACCGAACCGGTGTTTACCGACGGTGATGACACCCCGTGGTCGAAAGGCTTCCTGGCCTCGTCCTACGCCTCACGCGGGTTGAAAATGCGCTTTACCTCCGGCTCCGGCTCCGAAGTGCAGATGGGCTATGCGGAAGGTAAATCCATGCTCTACCTGGAAGCCCGCTGCATTTACATCACCAAAGCCGCCGGGGTTCAGGGGCTGCAAAACGGTTCGGTCAGTTGCGTGGGCGTGCCTTCCGCCGTGCCTTCCGGCATTCGGGCCATTCTGGCCGAAAACCTGATCTGCTCCGCGCTGGATCTGGAGTGCGCCTCCAGTAACGACCAGACCTTTACCCATTCGGACATGCGCCGCACTGCGCGCTTGCTGATGCAGTTCCTGCCGGGAACCGACTTCATCTCCTCCGGTTATTCCGCGGTGCCGAACTACGACAACATGTTCGCCGGTTCCAACGAAGATGCGGAAGACTTTGACGATTACAACGTGCTGCAACGCGACCTGAAAGTGGACGGCGGCCTGCGCCCGGTGCGCGAAGAAGACGTGGTTGCCATCCGTAACAAGGCGGCGCGCGCACTGCAAGCGGTGTTTGCTGGTATGGGGCTGCCACCGATTACCGATGAAGAGGTTACCGCCGCCACCTACGCCCACGGTTCGAAAGATATGCCGGAACGTAACATCGTCGAGGACATCAAGTTTGCCCAAGAGATCATCAGCAAAAACCGCACCGGCCTGGAAGTGATTAAAGCGCTGGCGCAGGGTGGCTTCGAAGATGTGGCGCAGGACATGCTCAACATCCAGAAAGCCAAGATCGCCGGTGATTACCTGCACACGTCGGCCATCATCGTCGGCAATAACCAGGTGCGTTCGGCAGTCAATGACCTCAATGACTATGCAGGCCCAGCCACCGGTTACCGGCTGCAAGGCGCACGCTGGGAAGAGATCAAAAACATTCCTAACGCACTTGATCCTAACGCGATCGATTAAGGGGTTCACGTCATGGTGGATATTAACGAAAAACTACTGCGCCAGATTATTGAAGGCGTGTTGCAGGAAATGCAGGTGGAACAAAAGCCGGTCTCCTTCCAACCGGATGCACCCGCCGCCGCACAGCCTGCAACGGCCCCCGGCAGCAGCTTCCTGACCGAAGTGGGTGAAGCCAAGCCCGGCAGCAGCCAGGATGAAGTGATCATTGCCGTCGGCCCGGCGTTTGGTCTTTCGCAGACCGTCAACATCGTCGGCCTGCCGCATAAAAACATCCTGCGCGAACTGATTGCCGGTATCGAAGAAGAAGGCATCAAGGCGCGGGTGATCCGCTGCTTTAAATCGTCCGACGTCGCTTTTGTGGCGGTAGAAGGCAACCGCCTCAGCGGTTCCGGCATTGCCATTGGCGTTCAGTCAAAAGGCACCACGGTGATCCATCAGCAAGGTCTGCCGCCGCTTTCCAACCTGGAGCTGTTCCCGCAGGCACCGCTGCTGACGCTGGAAACTTACCGGATGATCGGTAAAAACGCCGCCCGTTATGCCAAACGGGAGTCACCACAGCCGGTACCGACGCTGAACGATCAGATGGCACGGCCAAAATACCAGGCCAAATCGGCGATTCTGCACATTAAAGAAACCAAGTACGTGGTGACTGGCAAGAATCCGCAGGAACTCCGGGTGCAGCTTTAACAAAGGAAAACACAATGAATTCCGAAGCTATTGAATCCATGGTGCGCGATGTCCTGAGCAAAATGAACAGCTTGCAAGGGCAAACCGTCACCACCGCCACGCCGCCAGCAGGCAACGGCAGCAAAGCCAAAGTGGCTGATTACCCGCTGGCGAACAAACACCCGGAATGGGTGAAAACCTCCACCAACAAAACGTTGGACGATCTGACGCTGGCTAACGTGCTCAACGGCAGCGTCACGCCGCAAGACTTGCGCATTACGCCAGAAATCCTGCGCATTCAGGCCGATATCGCCCGCGATGCGGGCCGCGATCGCCTGGCGATGAACTTTGAGCGTGCGGCAGAGCTGACGGCAGTGCCCGATGACAAGGTGCTGGATATCTATAACGCCCTGCGCCCGTTCCGTTCCAGTAAAGAGGAGCTGAACGCCATCGCCGACGATCTGGAGAAAAACTACCACGCCAAAATCTGCGCGGCGTTTGTCCGCGAAGCAGCGGCGCTGTACGTGCAGCGCAAGAAACTCAAAGGCGACGATTAAGGCCAGCAACCAGTCCCCTCTCCCTCGGGGAGAGGGTTAGGGTGAGGGGAAGTTCACCATGAGCCGCCCCCTCATTCCGGCCCTCTCCCACTGGGAGAGGGGGCGTTACCACCAGCATAGAGTTAACACTGAGGGCGGGACATGCGTTACATAGCAGGTGTGGATATCGGTAACTCATCAACGGAAGTAGCGTTGGCGCGCTGTGATGCCGGTGGGCGGCTCGAGTTCGTCACCAGTACCCTGACGGAAACCACCGGGATCAAGGGCACCCAGCGCAATATGTTTGGCATCCGTCAGGCGCTGGACATGCTGGTGGCCAAAGCGGGCATCGCCCTGAGTGATATCAGCCTGATCCGCATCAACGAAGCCACGCCGGTGATTGGCGATGTGGCGATGGAGACCATTACCGAAACCATCATCACCGAATCCACCATGATCGGCCACAACCCGAAAACCCCCGGCGGACTGGGGCTCGGGGTGGGTATCACCATTACCCTGGCCGAACTGGTAACGCGCGATCCCTCCCAGCCCTACATTCTGGTGGTGCCGAAAACGGTGGATTTTGCCGATGTCGCCAGCGTGGTTAACGCCGCCAACGGAGCCGGTTACCGCATCACTGCGGTGATTATGCAACGTGACGATGGCGTGCTGGTGAGCAACCGCCTTACACACCCGTTGCCGATCGTTGACGAAGTGCTGCATATCGACCGCATCCCAATGGGCATGCTGGCGGCGGTGGAAGTGGCCATGCCGGGCAAGGTGATCGAAACCCTCTCGAACCCCTATGGCATTGCCACCGTGTTCTCACTCAGTGCCGAAGAGACTAAAAACATCGTCCCGGTGGCTCGCGCCCTGATCGGCACCCGTTCAGCGGTGGTGGTCAAAACCCCGGAAGGCGACGTCAAGGCACGTTCAATACCCGCAGGTCATCTGGAGCTGTTAGCCGATGGCCGCACCTTACGGGTGGACGTTGCCGCAGGCAGTGAAGCGATCATGAACGCCGTCAACGCCTGCCGCCGCATGGAGAACGTTAGCGGTGAAGCGGGCAGCAATATTGGCGGTATGTTGGAACATGTGCGCCAGACCATGGCAGAACTGACGAATAAGCCCACCAGGGAAATCTTTATTCAGGATCTGCTGGCCGTGGACACCTCAGTGCCAGTGAACGTAACCGGCGGGTTGGCCGGTGAGTTCTCGCTGGAGCAGGCGGTGGGCATCGCCTCAATGGTGAAGTCCGATCGGCTGCAAATGGCGCGTATCGCCAGTGAGATCGAACAGACGCTGCATATCGACGTGCAGGTCGGCGGGGCCGAGGCCGAAGCTGCGATCCTCGGTGCCATGACCACCCCCGGCACCCGCGCACCGCTGGCGATCCTCGATCTCGGTGCCGGTTCAACGGATGCCTCCATCATCAACGCGAAAGGCGAAATTATCGCCACCCACCTGGCCGGTGCCGGAGACATGGTGACGATGATTATCGCTTCGGAACTGGGCCTGGAAGACCGCTATCTGGCTGAAGATATCAAAAAGTATCCGCTGGCCAAGGTGGAAAGCCTGTTCCACCTGCGCCATGAGGATGGCAGCGTGCAGTTTTTCCCCCAGCCGCTGCCCGCCGACGTTTTTGCCCGCCTGGTGGTGGTGAAACCAGAAAATCTGCTGCCGCTGCCCGGCGAGTATTCACTGGAAAAAGTGCGCAATATCCGCCGCTCGGCCAAGCAGCGGGTATTTGTCACCAACGCGCTGCGCGCCCTGCGCCAGGTCAGCCCAACCGGCAATATCCGCGATATTCCGTTCGTGGTGCTGGTCGGCGGCTCGTCGCTGGACTTTGAAATCCCACAACTGGTGACCGACGCCCTCGCCCACTACAAGCTGGTGGCCGGGCGCGGCAACATTCGCGCCTGCGAAGGCCCGCGCAATGCGGTCGCCACCGGCCTGATCCTCTCTTATCAGCGGGAGGTTGCACGATGATTACCGCCAATGATGCACCCACGATTGCGATCAGCGCCGCGCCGGAGGCCACTGAACGGCAATGGCAACAGGTGCTGCTCGGCATTGAAGAAGAAGGCATCCCTTGGCGTTGGCAGCCGGACGCCGATGGCGAGGTGGTGCAACGCGCCTGGCAGGCCGCCGCCCGCTCTCTGTTGCTGGTGGGGTTGGCCTGCACCGCCAACGAGATGGTGGTGCATTACCGCAATTTACCTGCCGATCAGCCGCTGTTTCGGCTGGCCGGGCCACAGGAGGACGATCAGTGGCGGCGTTTGGGTAACAACGCCGCACGTTTGGTGAAGGGTTTGCCCTTTAAATAAACGCAGTCATAACGCTACAGCTTGAAGAATGTAAGGGTATACCCAATGGATTTCGAGTCGCAGCTAGGCGGCAAGTTCGCGCATCCCCAGGAGCTTACTCAAGTAAGTGACTGGGGTGTGTGAACGCAGCCAACAACGCTGTGGCTTGAAAGACGAAGGGTATAAAAAGTGAATATCACAGGAGAAAACAACATGAATAACGCATTAGGGCTGGTTGAAACAAAAGGCTTGGTCGCGGCCATTGAAGCTGCCGACGCCATGGTGAAATCCGCCAACGTGCAGTTGGTCGGCTACGAGAAAATTGGTTCCGGGCTGGTCACCGTGATGGTGCGCGGCGACGTTGGGGCAGTCAAGGCAGCGGTGGATGCCGGTTCAGCCGCCGCCAGCGCGGTGGGTGAAGTGAAATCCTGCCATGTGATCCCACGCCCGCACAGCGATGTGGAAGCCATTCTGCCCACCTCAGCCTAAAGGTAACAACAGGAGCACAGCGTGAAAACGTCACTGGGATTACTCGAAGTTAGCGGTTTGGCGCTGGCGATTGGCGCGGCGGATGCCATGGCGAAAGCCGCATCCGTCCAGCTGGTCGGGATGGAAAAAACCAACGGTTCGGGCTGGATGCTGATCCGCCTCACCGGCGATGTGGCGTCCGTTCAGGCGGCGATTGCCACCGGCGCGGCCTTTGCCGCACAGCGCAACGGGCTGGTAGCACAAGCGGTGCTGGCCCGCCCGGCAGATACCCTGCTGGCGCACTGGCAGCCGCCGCAGCCCGCAGCGGCAGTGCTACCCGCCGTTGAAGAAGAACCAGCCCAGGATCTGCCTGCAAGCCCAGAACCCGCGCTGGCAGAAACACCGGTTTTTTCCATCGTGCGGGCAAGCTGCAATCTTTGTTTGGATCCTGCCTGCCAGCGCAAAAAAGGGGATCCGCGCGACCGTTGTTTGCACAGTGCGAAAGGAGGTAAAGCCTGATGGAAAAAGCGTTGTTGGAGCCCGTGGTCAGTAAGATCCTCGACGAGATGCGCCTGCGTCCGATCCCGCTTGGGGTTTCCAACCGACATGTGCATTTGTCTCAGCAGGATTACCAGCGGTTGTTCCCACAGCAACCGCTGGCTGAGAAAAAGGCATTACTGCAACCCGGTCAATACGCCGCCGAGCAGAGCATCACGCTGGTCGGGCCGAAAGGCAGCTTGCACAAGGTGCGTATTCTCGGGCCACTGCGCAGCCGCAGCCAGGTGGAGATTTCCCGCAGCGATGCCCGCACGTTGGGCGTTGCCGCGCCGCTGCGCATGTCGGGTGACCTGGACAACACGCCGGGCATCCGGCTGGTCAGCCCGTTTGCCGAGCTGGAGTTGGAAAACGGCGTGATCGTGGCCCAGCGCCATATTCATATGTCACCGCTGGACGCCCTGATTTATCGGGTGCAGCACGGCGAGCGCATTCAGGTCGCGGTTCAGGGCGGCGGGCGGCGGCTGGTGTTTGACGATGTGGCGATCCGCGTTTCACCAGAAATGCGGCTGGAGCTGCATATCGATACCGACGAAGCCAACGCCGCCGGGGCGGACGATCCCGGTGCTTTCGCCACCTTGGTGCCTCGGTCATGAATCTGGAGCGGCTGGTCAATCTGGTGGTAGCGCGGCTGGTAGAGCGTGAGCAACGGGTTTATTCCGTGAGCTTGCCGCAGTTGCGGCACGGGCTCGAACCGGCGGTTTATTTACAGCATGCCACCCTGCATCTGCTGCTGCCCGATCCGGGTTTTATGCAGCAGTTGGCCGCCGGTAACAGCACCGAACCGGCGGTGGCCGCGCTGCACGAGGCCTGGTCATGGGGGCTGCGGGTGCATATCAGCCTGCATCAGCAGTTGCTGCCCAGCTTGCCGCGCAAAGCGCTGCAACGATTGCCGCTGAGCCTCAGCGATCATCAGGGGCAGCCGATCCGGCTGAGTGCCAGCAGGCTGCTGAGTTATGGCGATATTGCCACGCTCGGCCCCTGCTGGCTGATTATCAGCCCCAAAACCAGTGTGACGCCGTTGGCGCAGGATTATCTGTCAGCGCGCCGTATTCAACTGTTAAGGCAGGAGTAAATCATGCAGCTAGCCAGAGTAGTGGGTTCCGTGGTGTCAACGCAGAAATCGCCGACGCTGATCGGCAAGAAGCTGCTGCTGGTGCGGCGCGTGACCGGCGACGGCTCATTGCCCCCGGCCAGCGATAAGCCGGACGAAGTGGCGGTGGATTCCGTCGGAGCCGGTGAAGGCGAACTGGTGTTGCTGTCTGGCGGTTCCAGCGCCCGCCGGGTGTTTGCCGAACCGAATGATGCCATCGATCTGGCGATTGTCGCCATCGTCGACAGCGTCAGTATCTATTAGCCAGCCATATGGCACGTATTTCCCCCCTCACCCCGGCCCTCTCCCTCAGGGAGAGGGAGTTGATGCGGTGTCGTGGGCAGCTGCGTAAGCCCATGTGTGGCACGTTCAACTCCCTCTCCCTCGGGAGAGGGAGTTGATACGGTGTCGTGGGCAACTGCGTAAGCCCATGTGTGGCACGTTCAGCCCTCTCCCTCGGGGAGAGGGCGTTGATGCGGTGTCGTGGGCAGTTGCGTAAGCCCATGTGTGGCACGTTCAGCCCTCTTTCCCTCGGGGAGAGGGAGTTGATGCAGTGTTATGGGCAGTTGCGTAAGCCCATTTGTGGCACGTTCAGTCCCCTCTCCCTTGGGGAGAGGGTTAGGGTGAGGGGCAACAATGTGCAAGAGAACAGGATTAACTGAGAGCCAACGTGATGAGCATTTATACCAAAACCGGCGATAAAGGCACCACCGCACTGTTTACCGGCCAACGGGTGAAAAAGAGCCATCCGCGGGTGGAAACCTACGGCACCCTGGATGAACTGAACGCGGCACTGAGCCTGTGCGCGCGAGTGGTTCAGGATCCAGAAAACCAGCAGTTGCTCGACGCAGTGCAGCATCAACTGTTCTATTTCAGCGCTGAACTGGCAAGCGAAGGGGAAGCAGTCACTTCCGGCCAGCACAAAACCATCAATGATGCGCACATCCAACAGTTGGAACAGGCGGTGGATCGCTGTATGTCCGCCTTGCCGCCGGTGCAGGGGTTTATCCTGCCGGGTAGCAGTGAGGCGGGCAGCCGGTTGCATTTCGCCCGCACGCTGGCTCGCCGCGCAGAACGGCGGCTGATTGAGCTGGCGGATCAGGTTCCGGTGCGCCAAGCGTTATTGCAGTACCTGAACCGGCTGTCGGATTGCCTGTACGCCTTGGCCCGCGCTGAAGACCATCAACAGTGGTTGCGGCAACTCACTCAAACGGTGGTGGCCCGCTATCTGGCCGCCACTCACGCCGCCCCGGCCAGCACGCCAACCACGGCAGAACTGACGTTTGTGGATATCCACCAGTTATTAAAGCTGTGCGTGGCTTCCGCTCTTGAACTTGAACTTCCGGTGGTGATCGCCGTTAGCGATCGCCACGGCAACCTAATTATGACCTACCGCATGCCCGATGCCCTGCTGGTGAGCTGCGAACTGGCGCCGAAAAAGGCCTGGACCGCCGTGGCAATGAAAACGCCCACTCACCAATTGAGCGCCGCCATTCAGCCGGGTGCCGATCTGTTCCAGTTAGAAGCCAGCCTAGGCGGCAAAGTCGTCACCTTTGGCGGCGGCTACCCGCTGTGGCGTAACGGCCAGATTATCGGCGGGCTGGGGATCAGCGGCGGCAGCGTCGAGCAGGATATGCATATCGCCCAAGCGGCCATTTTAGCTTTACACCTGAGGAATGAATAATGAACCCTACCGATCTTGAGTCTCTCATTCGCACCATCCTCACTGAGCAATTGGTGCCAGCAACGGCACCGGCCCAACGTGCCAATGCCATTTTCACCACCGTCGATGAGGCAATCGGTGCCGCACAGCGCGCCTTTCTGCGCTATCAGCAAAGCCCGATGAAAACCCGCAGCGCCATCATCAGCGCCCTGCGCGAACAGATCAAACCGCATCTGCCTTCACTGGCCGAGCGTGGCGCGGCAGAAACCGGCATGGGCAACCGCGCCGATAAGCTGCTGAAAAACCAGGCGGCACTGGAGAACACGCCCGGCGTGGAAGACTTGACCACCACCGCCATCACCGGTGACGGCGGCATGGTGCTGTTTGAGTATTCGCCTTTTGGCGTGATCGGCGCCGTGGCCCCCAGCACCAACCCGACCGAAACCATTATTAACAACAGCATCAGCATGCTGGCCGCTGGTAACGCGGTCTATTTCAGCCCGCATCCGGGGGCCAAGCAGGTATCTCTGGACCTGATTGCGTTGATCGAAGAGATCGTGTTCAACAGTTGCGGCATTCACAACTTGGTAGTCACCGTGCAAGACCCGAGCTTTGCCGCCACACAGGAAATGATGCGCCATGCCGACATCGCTCTGCTGGCGATCACCGGCGGGCCGGGCATCGTCAACATGGGGATGAAAAGCGGCAAGAAAGTGATTGGTGCCGGGGCCGGTAACCCTCCGTGCCTGGTGGATGAAACCGCCGAACTGGTGAAAGCCGCGCAGGACATCGTGGCCGGTGCCTCTTTCGACTACAACCTGCCCTGCATTGCTGAAAAAGCGCTGATCGTGGTGGAGAGCGTTGCCGATCGCCTGTTGCAACAGATGCAAGCCTTCGATGCATTACTGATTACTCAACCGCAGGACGTCGATCGCCTGCGCCAAGTGTGCCTGGCAGACGGCCATGCCAATAAAGATCTGGTGGGCAAAAGCCCGGCCGAACTGTTGGCCGCCGCGGGCCTGCCCTGCCCGGCCAAACCGCCACGCTTGCTGCTGGTAGAAGTCGCCGGGGACGATCCATTGGTCACCACCGAACAGTTAATGCCACTGCTGCCGGTAGTGCGCGTCAAGGATTTCGACGCCGGGCTGGCACTGGCGTTGAAGGTAGAAGATGGTCTGCATCACACCGCGATCATGCACTCGCAGAACGTCACGCGGCTTAATCTGGCTGCCCGCCGGTTACAGACCTCAATTTTCGTTAAAAACGGCCCTTCGTATGCTGGGATCGGCGTCGGTGGTGAGGGCTTTACCACCTTCACCATCGCCACGCCGACGGGGGAAGGCACTACCTCTGCCCGCACCTTTGCCCGGCAGCGTCGTTGCGTGTTGACCGACGCGTTTTCCATTCGTTGAGCGAGGGTGTATGAAAACTTTTTCCGTACGAACGCGGATCTACAGCGGTGAAGACAGCCTCAAAGCGTTGCGGCGTTTCCGCCAGCGTAAAATCTGGATCATCTGTGACGGCTTTCTGGCCACGTCGCCGCTGCTGGAGCGGCTGAAACAGGCGTTGAACGAAGATAACCAGATCGCGCTGTTCAGCGATATTACGCCCGACCCGACCATCGCCACCGTGGTCAAAGGGATCGAGCAGATGCAGACCCTACGCCCCGATGTGGTGATCGGCTTTGGCGGCGGTTCGGCGCTGGATGCGGCCAAGGCGATTGTCTGGTTCAGCCGCCAGCAGGGTATCAATATCGATACCTGCATTGCCATACCAACCACCAGCGGCACCGGCTCGGAAGTGACCAGCGCCTTTGTGATTAGCGATCCGGAAAAGAACATCAAGTACCCGCTGTTCAGCGATGAGATCTACCCGGATATCGCCATTCTCGATCCGGCGCTGGTAGCCAGCGTGCCGCCGGCGATCACCGCCAACACCGGGATGGATGTGCTGACGCACGCGCTGGAAGCCTATGTTTCGCCGCGCGCCAGCGATTTTACCGACGCGCTGGCAGAAAAAGCCGCGCAGTTGGTGTTTCGCCATCTGCCCACCGCCTGCCGGAAAGGCGATTGCCTGATCACCCGTGGCAAAATGCACAACGCCTCAACTTTGGCGGGGATCGCCTTCAGCCAGGCTGGTTTGGGGATTAACCACGCCATCGCCCACCAACTGGGCGGTCAGTTCCATATCGCCCACGGGCTGGCAAATGCGCTGCTGCTGATCCCGGTGATTCAGTTCAACGCCGCCGAAACCCGCGCACGCAAGCGCTACGCCCGTTTAGCGCGCGTTTGCGGTATCAGCCCGGCAGAAAGCGACGATCGCCAAGCGGTGAATCAGCTTATTCAGCGCATTGAGCAGCTAAAAGCCCAGTGCGCCATACCGCGCTACCTTGCCGATCTCAAACTCAGTGAGAGTCAGCTTGAACAGCGCATTCCGGCAATGGTTGCTGCTGCGCTGGCCGACGCCACGATCAAAACCACACCACGCCCGGCGGCGGCAGAGGACATTCGCGACATTCTTGAGGCACTGCTATGAACGTTCAGGTATGCGATGCCGACACTATCCGCCAGCGGGTGCGTGAAGCAGGCGTGGTTGGCGCAGGCGGTGCCGGTTTCCCTACGGCGATCAAACTGCAAGCGCAAGCGGAAATCTTTCTGATCAACGCCGCCGAATGCGAACCGATGCTGAAGGTGGACCAGCAACTGATCCCTCACCAAGCCGAACGGTTGCTGCGCGGCCTGCAATATGCCATGACCGCCACCGGGGCGCGGGAAGGGATTATCGCGCTGAAGGCCAAATACGCTGAGGCGATCGAAGCACTGACGCCGTTGCTGCCGCCACACATCCGGCTGCACATTCTCCCCGATGTTTACCCTGCCGGGGATGAAGTGATCACCATCTGGCTGGCGACTGGCCGCCGGGTGCCACCGGCTGCGCTGCCGATCAGCATTGGCGTGGTGGTGAATAATGTGCAGACGGTGCTGAATATCGCGCGCGCCGTGGAACAACAGTGGCCGGTGACCCGCCGCACTCTCACGGTCAACGGTGCCGTTGCCAAACCGATCACGCTGACGGTGCCACTGGGGATCAGTTTCCGCGAAGTGCTGGCACTGGCGGGGGGCGCTACCGTGGCTAACCCCGGCTTTATCAACGGCGGCCCGATGATGGGGCGCTTGTTGACCAATTTGAACGAACCGGTAACCAAAACCAGCGGCGGCCTGTTGGTACTGCCCGCCGATCACCTGCTGATCGCCCGGCGTACCCGCAGCGATCGGGAAATCATGGCCATCGCCCGCACCGTGTGCGAGCAATGCCGCCTGTGTACCGAACTGTGCCCGCGCCACCTGATCGGCCATGAATTACCCCCGCATCTGCTGGTGCGGGCGGTGAATTATCAGCAGGTGGCAACGCCTGAGATCCTGTTAAGCGCCCTGACCTGCTCGGAGTGCAGCCTGTGCGAAAGCTACGCCTGCCCGGTGGATATCTCGCCGATGCGCATCAACCGGCTGCTGAAGGAGCAATTGCGCCAGCAGGGCGCACGCTACAGCGGCGAACTGCGTGATGCCGATCCGATGGCGCAATACCGCATGGTGCCAACGGCCCGGCTGGTCACCCGCCTGGAGCTCACCCCGTGGGCACACGCCGCGCCGTTCAGTGCGCAAGATTATCAACCAGAACAGGTGCTGCTGCCGTTACGCCAGCATATCGGCGCGGCGGCGATCCCGACGGTTGTTATTGGGGAAAAAGTGGCACACGGCCAATGCATTGCCAATATTGCCGACGGCGCGCTCGGCGCACCGATCCACGCCAGCATCAACGGCACCGTGGTTGAAGTCAGCGCCACCGCCATCACCCTTGCCAAAGGATAAGTTATGTCACAAGCCATTGGAATTGTTGAACTAAGCAGTATCGCCAAGGGCATAGAGGTCTGTGACCTGATGCTGAAAGGCGCCAACGTTGAGCTGTTGGTGAGTAAAACGCTCTGCCCCGGCAAGTACCTGCTGATGGTGGGGGGCGATGTAGGGGCGGTAACGCAGTCGGTGCAAAACGGCACCCAGCACAGCGGCCATCTGCTGGTCGACAGCATCGTGCTGCCCAATCTCCACCCGTCGGTTCTGCCCGCATTGAACGGGTTGAACCCGGTGGAAAATCGCCAGGCCGTTGGCGTGGTGGAAACCTGGAGCGCCGTGGCCTGCATCACCGCCGCCGATCGGGCGGTAAAGGCGGCGCATATCACGCTGGTGCGCATCCATATGGCGTTTGGCATCGGTGGTAAGTGCTATCAGGTGATGAGCGGCGATATTGCCGACGTCAAAAACGCGGTAGACGTCGCCAGCCAGAGCGCGGGCGAAAACGGCCTGCTGATTTACAGCACCGTGATCCCGCGCCCACATGAGGCGCTGTGGCGCCAACTGATTCAGGGGGCATGATGGAAAAACCAACCGCAACCGAACGGGTGATTCAGGAATACGTGCCGGGGAAACAGATCACCCTGGCCCACCTGATCGCCAACCCTAACAAGGCACTCTACAAAAAACTCGGCCTGAGCGACGCCAGCAATGCCATCGGCATTCTGACCATCACCCCCAGCGAGGCGTCGATCATCGCCAGCGATATCGCCACCAAATCCGGCGCGGTAGAGATTGGTTTTATCGATCGTTTCACTGGCGCAGTGGTGTTCACCGGCGATGTGTCGGCGGTGGAGTACGCGTTGAAGCAGGTGATCTACACCCTCGGCGACATGATGAAGTTCACCGCTTGTAACCTGACGCGGACCTGACGCCATGAAACGCATCATGCTGATCGGCCCCAGCCAGTGCGGCAAAACCTCGCTGATCCAACGTTTGCAGGGGGAAACGCTGAACTACCAAAAGACCCAGGCCATTATCTGGCAGGACTGCGCGATCGACACCCCCGGTGAATATCTGGAAAACCGCTGCCTGTACAGCGCCCTGCTCGCCAGCGCCTGCGAGGCAGATGTCATCGGGCTGGTGCAGAACCTGGATGCGGAACAGAGCTGGTTTGCCCCGATGTTTGCACAGGTTTTCACCCAGCCGGTGATCGGCATTATCAGCAAGGCTGACACCCTCACCCATTCGAATCAACTGGCCTGGGCGACAGACCGTCTGCATCAGGCTGGTGTGCAGAAGGTGTTTCATACCTCGGCGCAAACCGGTGCCGGGATGGCAGATTTGATCCAGTTTTTAAATCCTGATGGAGAGTCGTATGCCTAGTAAAATTATGGCGATTAACGCCGGCAGTTCTTCACTGAAGTTTCAACTATTTTCCCAGCCCGGCGAGCAGGTGATCTGCCAGGGGCTGATCGAGCGCATTGGCATGCAGGACGCCGTTGTGACGCTGCGCGCCGGGGAGCAAAAATGGTGCAACACCCTGCCGATCATGGATTGCCATCAGGCCGCCGTGCACCTGCTCAATGCGCTGATCGAGCATCAGATTATCGCTTCGCTCACGGAAATCTGCGGCGTTGGCCACCGGGTGGCACACGGCGGTGAGGCCTTCTGTGATTCGGTAGTGATTACGCCGGAGGTGCTGGAAAAGATTGAACAACTCGGCGCGCTGGCCCCGCTGCACAACCCGGTAAACGCCCAGGCGATCCGCGTTTTCCAGCAGGCGCTGCCCCACGCCCGTTCCGTTGCGGTATTTGATACCGCCTTCCACCAAACGCTGAGCGATATCCATTACCTCTACCCGCTGCCTTGGCGCTATTACGCGGAACTCGGCATCCGCCGCTATGGCTTTCACGGCACCAGCCACAAATATGTCAGCACGGTGTGTGCGCAACGGCTCGGCCGCCCGCTGGATCAGCTACGCATTATTTCCTGCCATTTGGGCAATGGCTCCAGCATTTGCGCCATTCGCGATGGCCATTCGGTCAATACCTCCATGGGCTTTACCCCGCAGGCCGGGGTGATGATGGGCACCCGCAGCGGCGATATCGATCCTTCCATCCTGCCGTTTATCCAGCAGGCGGAAGGGAAAAATGCGCAGGAGATCAATCTGTTGATCAACAATCAGTCCGGCTTGCTGGGCGTATCCGGCGTCTCTCACGATTACCGCGATGTCGAACAGGCCGCCGCTACCGGCAACCCCAGAGCACAACTGGCGCTCAAGCTGTTTGCTGAACGCATCCGCGCGGTGATTGGCAGCTATATCGTGCAATTGGGCGGCATCGACGCGCTGATCTTCACCGGCGGCATCGGCGAGAACGCCCGTAATGCGCGCCAGCAGATCTGCCATCAACTGGGCTTTCTCGGCATCGAACTGGATGAGGAGAAGAACCTCGCCAATCAGCCGTTTATCCAGCGCGAGGGTTCACCGGTGCAGATTGCGATTGTGAACACCAACGAAGAGTTGATGATCGCCCGCGACGTGGTGCGCGTGGCGCTCAACAACCCGCAGCCGCAACCCGCCTGATAACCCGATGAGAGCGACGATGAAAAGTGGAAAAGTTTGGCTGGTCGGTGCCGGGCCTGGGGATGCTGCGCTGATCACCGTCAAAGGCCTGCATTGCATCCGGCAGGCGCAGGCGCTGGTTTACGATCGTCTGGTGAGCGCTGAGCTGTTACAAGAAGCCCCCAGTAATTGTGAAATGATTAACGTCGGCAAAAACCCCGATCACCACCCGGTGCCGCAACCGCAGATCAATCAACTGCTGATTGACTGTGCGCGGCGCGGCCTGAACGTGGTGCGCCTGAAAGGCGGCGATCCTTATGTGTTCGGGCGCGGTGCCGAAGAGGCCGAAGCGCTGGCGCAAGCGCAGATCCCGTTTGAAGTGATCCCCGGTATCAGTTCGGCCATCGGCGGGCTGGCCTATGCCGGTATCCCGGTCACCCACCGCGATTATGCTTCGGGCTTTCATGTGATTACCGGCCACCTGCGCCAGGGGAATCAGCCGCAGGATTGGGCCACGCTGGCCAAATTGGAGGGCACGCTGGTGATCCTGATGGGCATGACACAGTTGGCCAGTATCTGCCAGCAGTTGATCGCCGGGGGCAAAGCGGCTACGACTCCGGCAGCGGTGGTGATGTATGCCAGCCACCAGCGGCAGCGAATCGCCGCCGGTACGCTGGCCACGCTGGTCGATCAGGTCGCCGCGCAAGGCTTAACCGCACCGGCGCTGATCGTGGTCGGCCAAGTGGTTAATCTGCGTGAGGTGCTGGCGTTTATGCCTGAGCAGATCGCCCTTCCCTCTGTGGTTTTAACACCCCATGAGTGAACATGGCGGTAACGTGCTGGCAATGGCGCTGAAAACCGGCCTAAATCCGGCGGATATTCTCGATTTCAGCGCTAACATTAATCCGCTGGGCATGCCTGCCAGCCTGAAAGCGGCGATTATTGCGCAACTCGACAGCGCCGAATGCTATCCCGACGTTGAATACCGCCGTTTGCATGCCGCCTTGGCGCGGGCGCACCATTGCCAGCCGGACAATATCATCGCGGGCAACGGCGCAACCGAGCTGATTTACGCCATAGTGAACCGCTTGCGCCCGCGCACCGCGCTGCTGCTGACGCCGGGTTTTGCCGAATATCGCCGGGCATTGCGGCGGGCAAAATGCCGTATTCAGCATTATCCGTTAGAGGAAGAGAGCGGGTTTCAGCCCGACGAACGCCTGCTGAAGGTGCTAGCCGAGCAGCGCCCCGATTGCCTGTTCATCGCCACCCCCAATAACCCGACGGGGCTGATGCCCGATCCCGCCCTGTTGCAAGCCATTCTCGCCTGTTGCCAACAACATGATATCGCGCTGATCGTCGATGAAGCCTTTATCGATTTTCTGCCGGATACGCCGGGCTTTATTCCACAGATCGCCGATTACCCACAGCTGTATATCCTGCGCTCGCTGACCAAGTTTTTTGCTATTCCGGGGCTGCGGCTCGGCTATTTGGTCAGCAGCGATCTGGCGGGCATCCGGCAGCTGAAGCAGGCGCGGGAGCCTTGGACCATTAACACCTTTGCCGCGCTGGCGGGGGAGATCATTCTCAACGACCATCACTATATTCAGCAAACCCATCAATGGCTGGCGCAGCAGCGGGCGTGGCTATTTGATGCGTTGGCGGCCATCCCGCAGTTGCGCGTCTGGCCCGGCGCGGCAAACTATCTCTTCCTGCGCTGCCTGCGCCCAGAAATCGATCTGCAACAGGCGCTGTTGCAACAGCAGATTCTGATCCGCCACTGTGCCAATTATCCCGGCCTTTCTGCCGATTACTATCGGGTGGCGATAAAGAGCACAGCGGCTAACCATCGGTTGATTGCGGCATTACGGCAGGTTTTTGCCGATGGCTGAGGCGCGCTGCCCCGCCTCTTGCGGTGAACTGCTTCAAGGCTGGATCCTCGGCGGTGAAAAGCTGGTTTCCTGCCCAATCAACTGGTTCAGCCACGTTACGGTAAACGACGGGCAACCGGGCACTCATGAGCGCCCGCTGATGCGCCAAATGTTGATAAACGTGCTGGAACACTTTGGCCACCCCGGCAGCGCTGCACGCGGTTTGCGCATTGATTTCAGCTCCAGCATCCCGGTGGCAAAAGGGTTGGCCAGCAGCACCGCCGATATCGCTGCCACCGCGCAGGCTACCGCCCGCCATCTTGGCCATTCGCTGGATGAACCCACGCTCGCCAAGCTGTGCGTGCAACTGGAACCCACCGACAGCACGCTGTTCCGCCAACTGACGTTGTTCGATCACCAAACGGCCGCCACCCAGATCCCCTGTGATTGGCTACCAGCGCTGGATATTCTGCTGCTGGAAAGCCCGCACACCCTGAACACCGCCGATTATCACCGCCGCGATCGCCAGCAGGCGCTGCTGGAAAATGCCGCCATGCTCGAACAGGCTTGGGCGCTGTTTTCCTTGGCGATCAAAACCCATGACTGCGGCAAACTGGGTGAAGCCGCCACCCTCAGCGCCCGCGCCAGCCAGCGGCTGCTGCCCAAGCCGCTGTTCGATGAGTTATTAGGGATCAGCGAAAACTGCGGGATTTACGGCCTGAACGTGGCGCACAGCGGCAGCGTGGTGGGGTTGCTGTTTGATGCCGAGCGGCACGATAGTGAAAAACTGTGCTGGCAACTGCAACAGCGGCAGATTGGCCGGGAATATCCCAAGCAGCATCGGCTTAGGTTGATTGCTGGCGGGGTGCGTTAGAACACGGCTAATGCGGCAAGGTTGCCGTTTCATACACCAAACCCTCACGATTACCCAACCTCGGGTAGCTGTAGGATTTGGTTGGGAAACGAAACAGGCGGTTACGCCAGCGATCAAACAACACCGTCTCATCATAACTGCTTGGGAACTTTTTCATTCTAAACCAGTGTTGACCACCGTCGGTGGACACTGTCATATGCCTGGGGTCATTGAATTGTTTTTCCATCATCAGCAGATTGTTGCCTGCATACAGAACAGACAAGGTTTTCATGCCGGTTTCCAAGACCGGAGAAAAGGTTCCATCAGCCTGTAACTTGTGCAGGCTGTAACGAACGCGTGGCTGGCTTTCCAGAATAAAGTAGAAATCCCCTTGCGTGGTACTTTCGCCGTCAATAACGGTACCCTGCATCCACCAGTTTGATTCGATGCGTAAGGTTTTGAGATTGAAATTGAGCAAGAGATGGCCCGATTCATCGTCGCCACTTTCACTCGTTCCACTCCAGACGGTAACGTACTGGTCATCGTTATAACGCCAGTAGGTGGGGTTGAGCGCGGTATTAACGCCCTGCTGCGCTAAATCGATCAGCATTTGCCAATGCTGACCAAGATCGTCGGACTGATAGAGCTTGCCGTTCTGCGAGACCAGAACCCGATCGGGGCCAGGAATACCCAATAGCCGATAGGGGGAGTCCTTTTCCGGCGCTTGCCACTGCGGCTGCCACTGCCAATGTCGCCCGCCGTCGGCCGAGTAAAATACCGCATCCGTCCTATCAAGGTAACTATTGAAAAGGATCAGACACAGGCCTTGAGCATTGCATTTTTGACCCACCACGGT
This sequence comes from Serratia sp. HNCC26DJ206, assembly GCF_057180605.1. Taxonomy (NCBI): domain Bacteria; kingdom Pseudomonadati; phylum Pseudomonadota; class Gammaproteobacteria; order Enterobacterales; family Yersiniaceae; genus Serratia; species Serratia sp. HNCC26DJ206. Next base: position 163,710 of record NZ_JBXUGP010000001.1, on the reverse strand, counting down.
TCCGAGAAAACGGGCGCTGATACGCAGATCGCCCTCCTGCTCGGTGATGATCTGAGTCACTGGCACAATGGTTTCATCCAGATACAGCGAGCGGCTGTTTTCATTACCCGTCTGGCGTTCTAGTGCGGAACGAACCGCCTCTTGGTCTGGTGATATCTGTAGGTTTAACAGCGGAGGGGCATCACTAGCCAGTAAATCGATCTGAATGGTTTTTTGGTAGCTGTGTTTCCAGGTTGTACGATCAATATGAAGCAATTTCATATCAATTGCGTCACTGACCCCGGTTAATAACACGCCTTGTTGAAAGCTGCTCAGACGTTGCTCACTCATCACCACGGCTGGCTGATCGGCCCGATAGCTCCGCTGCCATGACCAGTCGGTAGCAAATCCGGCAAAACCTTCGATATAGAACAGTATCCCGGTCACAAAGCCCACCACGGCTAACAGCCTGATGCGCGTTTTGCTCTGGCTGAACATTAGTTCACTTCCTGAATGTGGGCTTTTTCCCCACGACGGCGTTTAAATAGCGTCAGCATCTGGCGGGCAAAGGCAAAGCGCGCCGCGCTCAACGAATATTTACGCACCAACCAGCTACTCAACTCTATCAACAGCATAAAAATGCAGAACATCATGAGGTTCATCAGGCCAATGTCATAAAAAAAGTCAGCAGCGTCCAGCCAGTCCCATTTATCCGGCATACCGCCCTGTTCCCACCACTTATTGGCGATGTATAACACCGATATCATCATTGAGAACAAGCAGATACCGGTCATCAGTTTATACATCAGTTTCATTTGCTGGAATGATACCGCTATGCCGCCCACTTTCAGATAAGCGCAACCGTCCCTTTCATTGCAAACCCCAAGAACACTATTGTCCTGTTGATTCACCACTAACGTCAGCGGATCGCTCTCTGCCAGAAAGAACGGATGTTGGCGGAAGAACAGCGGATTAAGATCTTCCGTCAGGGTATTAAAACCACTACGAAAAGAGAACTCTGAGCCATTGCAGGTAAATTGATAGTCAATAAAATCCCGCCGGCTTTTGCCACTGCCGGTAAAATCGCGGCGAGCGCTCACCTCGGTAGCTACCCCACTCACGCTGGCGAGCATTACCCGATCAGAAAGCAACAGATCGGCGGCCTGAAGCGTATCCAGATCGTTATCCTGTTCATCACTGGTCTGTTGCGTTGGCGGGCTGTTTAACGGCCCCGGCAACAGCAACGCGGGCGAGTGACAAATTGAAACATCGCCGGTTTTGACCTGCTCCAACCGTTGCAACAAACGGCGCATCTTGCTGCTGGTACCCACTAGTAGCGCCTGAAAAGAAGAGGCGAACAACCAACAGCCAAAGCAGAAAACAAACAGAAGCAGCACAATCAGCCAGACGCTCACCCATTGAAAAGCCGCATAGATCGACGCCCCTATCACGCCTAATCCGCCCATCAGCTTCAGCGTCGCCCTCAGTTTACTGATGTCTGCTACCTTCGGCTGCAACACCCCCTTTTCCTCACTGGCCAGCCAATGCAGCCAATAGCGACCGTCGGCCAGTTGATGTGCGCCGATATAAACGCGATCCCCCTCGACCAACCGGTTCAAGACATTGGCCTCAAGAAACTGTCTGCTATAGGTATAGAAAACCTTATCCCCGGCCAAAATGCGCCGATACTTACTTTCACTGGGTGCATTGAGATCGTGCCGGACAAACGGCAAATCGAAAAAGAAGATTTTTTTCATGCTTGATAACGGCTTAACCTTGGCAGCGGCAATTAGAAACGATGATCGAGCAGCTTATCCTGGCCTAGCGGATAGCGCTCACCATCAAACATCAGGGTAGACTGTGTCTTGACGGACGTTTTTTTGCTGTCCACACAGTTCTCCCCTTTTTTAACCGACTCGGTGTGGTTCGCCGTTTCCTGCAATTCCAGATCCCGATAGCCACGGTGCGAGAGTGGCCCCAGCGCCAGTACGCGCCGGGTTTTATCGAACTCTCCGGTGCATTGACCATCCCATTCACCGCGGAATTCGTCCATCGTGAGATTATTGAGGACTAACGCGAGTTGATGGTTTTTCAGCGTATACAGGTTAAGCCTTTCTATGCTGAACGGATTGACTGAAGAGGAACCCCGGTGGCTAAAACGCACGCCGAAAGCACGCACCTCGGAGGCAAGCTGATAGCGCGCGGTATCGATGGTTACGCGGTCAGTAAAAATCGCATCGTCCATAATGGCTTTGGGATGGTACTTGCTGGCTAGGACCTTCCCCGATTGGCTGTCAACAACGTAAACGGCAACGTCATAGTCGGTAAAATCCGGGTCTTCTTTAACCTTCGGCTCCAGCATCAGCACCGCAATGGTTTTATCAGGAGCATAAGGCCAGACCTTGCAGGTAGATAACTCGGGGTTGCTGGTCAATTTGGCCTCAAAGGCCTTGGCCAAATCCTGCAAAATTGCCTGGCAATCCGCCAGGGAGGAACAAGACACCAGGCTCAGCGCCAGCACCCCCATCACTCTTCTCATTACGACATTCCCTGTTAGTGCTTGAATTAGCTCAAGCTAGTGACTGGGAATCTAACCAAAAAGTATTCGTCAATCCAACCGCTTTTGGAGATTAATAAACAATATTGCTGACACCCATCGCAAACCAGTGCCAGCAACAGGCTGTTATGGCATCAGAACAAGCCGCTGAGCAAGCCAATCCCCAATAGGGATGAGCCGCCGCCAATCACCCCCGCCCACCAGCGGTTAGTGCTGGAAAGGGTCAGCAGATAGCCGATCCCCAAGCCCACCAGATGAAGCCCTGCCGTTGCGATGACCATACCGGAAAGTGCCGCCGCCGAATGAGAGAGCTCAGCACCGTGCGCCAAGCCGTGGAAAATGGCAAAAGCGCCAATGATCAACGCGCCGGTTACCGCACGCAATTTCAGCCGCAACGCCACCATCACGCCCACCACCAGCAATGAGGCGGCGACAAGGTATTCGGTAGCCGCCACCGTCACGCCCGCCATGCCGATCAGCGCACCCGCCAGCAGCAACCCGGCAAACGCCAGCGGCGCAAGCCACCATTTCCGAGTGTTCATGGCGCTCCAGACGCCCACCAGAATCATCGCCACCAGGTGATCCATCCCGGTCAGCGGGTGGATAAAGCCTTCGGCGAAGCTTAAAACGTGATGAGTACCACCATCATTCCCAACGTGGGCGCAAGCCAGCATCGGGAACAGCGCCAGTACGGATACAGCCACAGTTTTGACATTAATACGCATAGTTATCACCTGTTGATCATCCTTATAGAAAACCAAAAAAATTAACGTGCCCTAACGCGCTGCGGCGATCAACGCCTGCCCCAGCGCCAAACCGCCATCTCCGGCAGGCCATTGCGACGGCAGCAACACCTGCAAACCTTCCAGTTGTTGCACCAGCAGTTGGCGCAATAACTGGTTATGCAAGACCCCGCCCGACAGCACGACGGTATGAATACCCTGTTGCTGCGCCGCCTGCCGGGCCAAAGCAGCAAAACCCTGCGCCAGCGCCCAATGGAACGCGTAAGCCCGCCGTGCTGGCGCAGCCCGATAGTTCAGCCACTGCTGCCAGAAGGTGGCCAAATCCAGCTGCTGGCCGCACAGCGGCAGAGAAACCGGCGGCTGATGGTGCGGGCTTTGTTGTGCCAGCGCCTCCAGCAGGCAGGCGGCTTCCCCTTCCCAGGAAATCTGCGGCGGGACGATTTGCAGCGCGGCAGCTACCGCATCGAACAAGCGCCCGGTGGAAGAGGCTAGCGGCGCATTGATCTGGCGCTCAATCGCCCGCGCCAGCACGCTGGCCTGTGGCTGCGGGATCCCTGCCGCCTCCGGCAGCGCCTGCCAGCCGGGTACAAAGCGCAACAGGTGCGCCAGCAGGTTGCGCCACGGCTGCTGCGCCGCCAAATCGCCCCCCGGTAGCGCCACCGCAGGCAACCCGCCCAAATGTTCACAATGCTGATAATCCACCAGCAGGCATTCTCCGCCCCACAGTTGCCCGTTAATGCCGTAACCCAAGCCGTCTAACGCCAAGCCGATCACCTTGCCGCCGTTACGCGGCCAGGCATGTTCCGCTAAACAGCTTGCCAAGTGAGCATGGTGGTGAAGCGTCTCCACGCAGGGAATGGCTAAACGCTCGGCCAGCGCTTGGCCCTGCTGATGGCTGAGATAACCGGGGTGGGCATCGATAGCGATCGCCTGCGGCACCACGCCGTAGATATCCCCGAACAGCGCGATCAGTTGCTGTTGCTGCTGGTAGGTAGCGTCATCGGCCAACGAGCCAAGATGCTGGCTGACCACGGCGCGTTCGCCCCATAGCAGGCAGAAGGTGTTCTTAGTATCGGCACCCAGCGCCAGAACCGGTGACTGCGCGCTAAAACCGGGCGGCAATGGCAACGCATCGGGCACATAGCCGCGCGCCCGGCGCAGCATTTCAGTGCCCTGCGGGTTCAGCCGCAGCACCGTATCGTCGGCACGCTGGACAATCTCGCGGTTATGCAGCAACCAGCCGTCGGCAATGCCTGCCAATTCATCAAGCGCCTGCTGGTTGGTCAGCGCCGGGGGTTTGTCCGACAGGTTGCCGGAGGTCATCACCAGCGGGCGGGCAACCTGCTGGAGCAACAGATGTTGCAGCGGATTGGCGGGCAGCATCACCCCCACTTCGCTCAGCCCTGGGGCAATGTCCTGGCACAACGGGCTGCCGGGATGCGCAGGCACCAGCACCACCGGTGCCGCCGGGCTGCGCAGCAGTTTGAGCAACGGCGCAGGGTCTGCCCTCTGCACGCACGCCGCCAGCCAGTCAGCATCCGGCATCATCACCGCCAGCGGTTTGGCCGGGCGACGTTTACGCAAGCGCAGGCGCTGCACCGCCGCTGAATTAGTGGCATCACAAGCCAGATGAAAGCCGCCGATACCTTTGATCGCCAAAATCTCCCCCGCCAGCAGCGCCTGAGCGGCTCGCTGCAACGCCTCTTCCGCGCTGGCGGTAGCCTTGCCGTTGGCATCGTTCAGCCACAGCTGCGGGCCGCAAGCCGGGCAGGCATTGGGTTGCGCGTGGAACCGGCGGTCGGCCGGATCGTCATATTCCGTCTGGCAGGCAGCACACAGCGGGAAAGGCTGCATGGAGGTGTTGGGGCGATCGTAAGGCATCTGCCGAATAATGGTAAAACGCGGGCCACAGTGGGTGCAGTTGATAAACGGGTAGCGGTAACGCCGGTTGTGCGGCGAATTCAGTTCTGCCAGGCAGGCGTCACAGGTGGCGGCATCGGCGACAATATGGGTATCAATCTGCCCCCCACCGCTGCTGGCGATGGTGAAATCCTGTGGTTCCTGCGGCCAGTGCAGCGGTTGCTGGCTGACGCTGTCGATCCGCGCCAGCGGCGGGCATTGCAGCGGCAAGGCGCGCAGAAAATCCGCCACCTTGGGCGATTGCCACAGACGGACGATCACCCCCGCGCCGTCGTTGCTGACGTCACCGTGCAGATCGAACCGCCGTGCCAGCAGCCAGACGTAGGGGCGAAACCCCACCCCTTGCACTTTGCCCTTCACCCGCAGGCTGAGGCCATTGCTGTTGGCGACTGTAGTATCAATATGCGCCATGATATCTAACTACCACTACAACAGGTGGGCACCGGTGTTGACGCCATTGAAGGCGCTGAACGCAGACGCGGCGCATAGGCGAACGCGCCATGGACGGCGCGTTCAGGCGAGACAGGCAGGGACGCCTGTCGTAGCCGGCCGTAATGCGCGGCGGCGGAGTAAGACAAATCTGCCGGGAGCAGATTTGAACGCTGCTTGCAGCGGCCCCGAAGGGGCAAGGCCCAGGGATGGGCCGAGTACTAGCCGCGCAGCGGCCGCCTGATATGGCAAGGGCCGGGGTGCAGGGGGCTGGCTCTTGAGCCCCCTGCTCGGGCGCTTTCACGGTGCTACCTGATAAACGCCAAATCTTGAGCGTCCGAAAAACATGCTTATTCAAACCAACAAACAAAATAGAGCCCTTTATCAAAGAGAACGGGTTAAGCATTAAGCGATATCCCCCTCACCCTAACCCTCTCCCTACAGGGACAGGGAACTGGTTAGCTAACAAATCCGCGGCAGCGGCTCGTCCAGCGGCAGATCCAAGCGGCGGGAAACACCAAACAGCCCCACCACATTCACCTGTTGGCGCTCCAGCGTGCGGCCAATCACCGCCGCATCACGCCCCAGCGGGTGCTGATGCAGTGCGGCCAACACCTCGGCTTCGGCTTCAGGTGCCACCACCAGCACCAACTTGCCCTCATTGGCAAAGTTCAGCGCATCCAACCCCAATAACTCGCAAATCCCGCGCACTGCGGGTTTCAACGGCAATGCCGCTTCCATGACCTCCATACCGCAGCCGCTGGCAGCGGCAAACTCATGCAGCACCGCCGTCACGCCGCCGCGCGTGGCATCACGCAGTGCCCGCACGCCAGAGATGTTTAACAACGGCGCAATCAGCGGGGCCAGCAGGGCACAGTCGCTGCCCAGTTCGCTTTCCAGCCCCAAGCCTTCGCGCAGGTTGAGAATGGTTGCGCCATGATCGCCAAGCGTACCGCTGACAATAATGCTGTCGCCACGGCGGATCTGATGAACGCCCCAATCGACGCTGGCCGGAATGGCACCAAAGCCGGTGGTATTGATAAAAATCTTGTCTGCCGCCCCACGGGGCACCACTTTGGTATCGCCAGTGACGATCTGCATCCCGGCCTGCTGCGCCGTGGCCGCCATCGACTGGACAATGCGCGCCAGCGTGGCAAACGGCAGCCCTTCTTCTAGAATCAGGCCGCAGCTCAGGTAGCGCGGCTGCGCACCGCTGACCGCCACGTCGTTGGCGGTGCCACACACCGCCAGCTTGCCGATGTCGCCACCGGGAAAGAAAATCGGGTCAATCACATAGCTGTCGGTGGATACCGCCAGCCGATCCCCTGCGGCACAGAGTTCACTCAGCGCAATCCGCGCCTGATCTTCCCGCGCGTTCAGCGCCGGATTGGCAAAGGCCTGCAAGAACAGCTCTTCGATCAGGCTTTGCATCGCCCGCCCGCCGCTGCCGTGCGCCAACGTGATCTCGCGTTCATCGTTCGATGTAAGCATTAGGCCGTCTCCCTGCGGTACTGATAATAAGCCGCACAGGCCCCTTCCGATGACACCATCAGGGCACCAAAGGCGTTGCTTGGCGTACACTCTTTGCCAAACAGCGGGCAGGCGTCCGGCTTGCAACGCCCGGTCAGCACCTCACCACAGCGCGAACGCGGATCGTCCGCCACGCGCTGCGCCTGGGGCTGAAAGCGCCGCTCGGCGTCAAACTCGGCATAGTCCGGCGTCAGTTGTACGCCGGAATGGGCGATCTCCCCCAAGCCACGCCACTCGCTGCTCGCTTTCAGGCAAAACACTTCCGCCAGCACCTGCTGTGCCAGGCGGTTACCCTGCTCTGGCACAATACGCCGATACTGATTTTCCACCGCGCTATGGCCAGCGCGCAGTTGTTCCAGCAGCATCACCAGCCCTTGCAGAATATCCAGCGGTTCAAACCCGGTGACCACCAACGGTTTATGGTACTGCTCAGCGATAAAGCCGTAAGGCGCATTGCCGATCACCATGCTGACGTGGCCGGGGGCCAGAAAACCGTCAATCCGTATGTCGGGCTGCTGCAACAGGCTGCGCAAGGTGGGGATCAGGGTAATATGCTGGCAGAACAGGCTAAAGTTGCTCAGCTTACGCTGCCGCGCCTGTTGCAAGGTCAAGGCGCTGGCGGGCATGGTGGTTTCGAAACCCAGCCCGAAAAACACCACTTCACGTTGCGGATTGTCCACTGCCAGTTGCAGGGCATCCAGCGGTGAATAGACCACCCGAATATCGGCACCGTGCCGCCGGGCATCCAGCAGCGATCCGTTGCGCCCACGCACGCGCATGGCGTCGCCATAGGTGCAAAAAATCACTTCCGGGTGCGCGGCAATCTCCAGGCAGCTATCAATGCGCCCCATTGGTAAGACACAAACCGGGCAACCCGGCCCATGGACAAACTCCAGGTTATCCGGCAGCAATCGATCGAGCCCAAACTTGAAAATCGCATGAGTATGGCCGCCGCACACTTCCATAATTTGCAGCGGTAAGCGTTGCTGTTCAGGCATCGCAAGCATCAGTTGTGCGATGCGCTGCAACAAAACTTGGGTTAGCGCCGGATCGCGGAACTCATCAACGTAGCGCATCGCTGCCCCCCGGCATCGGGGATTCAAGCCCGACAGCACGCATATGTTCCAGCGCCGCCAGCGTGTCCAGTGCTTCCTGCTCATCGAGCAGGCTCATGGCAAACCCCACGTGCACCAGCACCCACTGACCGATCAGCGCCTGCGGGGAATCCTCACACACCAGCGCGATATTGACCCCGAGCGACACACCACACACGTCGACCGTTGCCAGTTGGTGCAGATCTTCGCCAACCGCGATCACTTTGCCGGGTACGCCAAGGCACATTATTGCGCCTCCAGCCAAGCGAGCCAGAGATCCATCCCCTCACCGCTGGTGGCCGACAGAACAATCACCTGAATGGCGGGATTAACCTGGCGGGCATAAGTAATGCACTGATCAACCGAGAAATTCACGTAGGGCAGCAGATCAATCTTATTGATCACCATCAGCGTGGCGGCGGCAAACATATGCGGATATTTGAGCGGTTTGTCCTCCCCTTCGGTGACCGACAGCACCGCCACTTTATGCCGTTCCCCCAGGTCAAAACTGGCAGGGCAAACCAGGTTGCCAACGTTTTCAATAAACAGCAGGCTGTTGTCTTGCAGCGGCAGGCGATGAGCCGCATCGTGCACCATCTGCGCATCCAAGTGGCAGCCTTTACCGGTGTTCACCTGGATCGCCGGTACGCCCGTCGCGCGGATGCGTTCTGCATCGTTGCTGGTTTGCTGATCGCCTTCGATCACCGCGCAAGGTACTTTGCCCGCCAGATATTGCAGGGTGGCCGTCAGCAGAGAGGTTTTGCCGGAGCCGGGGCTGGAAACCAGGTTCAGCACCAGGATATTCTGCGCGGCAAAGTGTTCACGGTTATGCGCCGCCAGATGGTTATTTTTACTCAACACGTCCTGTTCAATCTGCAATAACCGCCGCTGGCCCATGCCTGGGGCATGGCTCCCAGCCTCGCCGTGGCCATAGTGCAGATCTTGTGAATGCGGTTGCACCTCCGGCGCAAACGGCTGCGCTTCAGCGCTGGCGTAATGATGATGCACGTCACCCTGATGGTGATAATGGTGGTGGTGATGGATCGTAACTGCCTGATGGGCATGTGCGTGATGATGGTCGTCATCATGATGGTGGTGATGATGCTCATCCCCTTCGATGAATTTTTCTCCACTGGCGCAACCGCAAGTCGTACACATAAAATGTAACCTCTTAAAATTATTCTACTTCTAATTGTTTTAATCGCAGGCTTTCGCCGCTCTCGATGCGCAACGCGTGGCCGCCGCACTGCGGGCAACCGGCGTCATGCCGTTCGATTGTCACGCTGGTGCTGCAACTCCAGCACCAGGCATGCGCTGGTTGATAGCTCAGATGCAGTTGGCAGCCTTCTGCCAACGTCTGGCGAGTGGCGCTGGCAAAGCTAAAGCGCAGTGCGTGCTCTTCAATACAAGACAGCGCGCCGATCTCCAGCCAGACCGCCGTTACCCGCCGGGCACCGTGCTGCAACGCCTGCTGCTCAATCAGTTCCATGGTGCTCAAACACAGGCTGATTTCATGCATCGGTCAGCTCCCCCGTGGCAGGCGAAACAGCGCGCGCCGCCCCAGGTTGCTCGGGATGCTACGGTCCACCACCGGTAACGACAGCGCCATACGCGCGCTGTTTTCCGCCAGTGCCAACGCCTGCTCGGCCCCCAGCGAACTCTCCAGCGGCGACATCAGCGAGCAGGCCAGATATTGCCCACAGCCACCGATCTCGCCCAGGGTAAAACTGACGTTGCCGCAGGGCAGCGCCAGCGCCAGTTTTTCGCCGATCTGGCGCGGCTCCCACCGCTGCTGCGGGCCTGGGAGCACCATCAGGCTCAGCATCCAGGGCGTGAGCATGCAACCGACCCACTGCTGTTCAAACAGTTGAAACCCGCAGGCGCGAATCGGTATCTGCGAATGGAAAAAGGGCAAATCGCGCATGCCATCGGTGGCGACGGCATGAAACGCCGCTTCCAGCAACGGGGCCGGGCTGGTTTGAAAGCCGCTAACAGCATCGGGCATCGGCGGCCTCCTTGAGCGAGATTGACACACCGCTGCATTGCAATGCCACCAGCACCTGCGCCAAGGCCGGTTCAATCGCCTGAGTGACCCGCGGGCTGAGGCCGATTCCCGGCTCCAGCGATTCCGGCACCACGCCAACCAGCGTTAAGCGCCGTGGGAACTCCTCGGTCAGCCGCAGCGCCATCAGCACGTCCGACAACCCCAACTGATGCGGTGAAATCTTGCGGGTGAACAGCGCAGGGATCTCTTCATCGTGCAGCACCACTACGCTACCCGGTGCGTGGCCGGTCAGTACCGCATCGGCCACGATCAGATGATCGCGATCGGCCATCACTTCCATCAGTTCCATGCCGGAGGTGCCGCCGTCCAACACCTCAACGTTGGCCGGTAACACAAAGCGTTGTTCCAGCGCTTCAATGATGCGCACGCCCACCGCTTCATCGCTCAATAACAGATTACCGATACCTAGTACCAAAATACGCATCACAGCACCTTGACCCTGGTCACTTCATTGCCGGTGGTGTCCACGATATGCACAGCACAGGACATGCAGGGATCGAAGGAGTGAATGGTTCTCACTACTTCCAGCGGCTTGGCTGGATCGGCCACCGGCGTGCCCACCAGTGAACGCTCGTAAGGGCCGGGCTCGTCGTTATGGTTGCGTGGCCCGGCATTCCAGGTGGAAGGCACCACCGCCTGATAATTGGCGATCTTGCCGTCTTTGATCACCACCCAATGGGACAGCGAACCGCGTGGAGCCTCGATAAACCCAACGCCGCGAATTTCGCCAGTCAACGGGATATTGGGGCGAATAAAGGTTTCGTGATCGCCTTTGCCGATGTTTTCTACCAGCGCCTGCCACTGCTGGCCGAGGGTTTCATGCAGCACGCAGGCATGCACCGTACGACCGACGATCCGCCCCAAGGTTGACGGCAGTTGTTCGGCGGTTAGCGCGTGACCGGTCAAGGTTTGATAGGCGCTGTTGACGCGGCCGAAGTATTTCTGCGTCGGTTGATGTTCGGCCTGTAAGCTGCACATCAGCCAGGCCAGCGGCCCCATTTCCACCGCTTTGCCGTAGAAAGTTGGCGATTTCACCCAGGAATATTTGCCGTCTTCCTGCCAGCCGGTGTAATTCGGCCGCGTCAACCCTTCCCACGGCGCTAGCGGCTGATCGTCCTGATACCAGGCATGTTTACCGCTCTCCTGAATACCGTTCACCAGATAAGCGTCGCGCTGATTGGCGATCGGGCGGAACTTGCCGTTTTCCAAGAAGCCGCCCGGCAGCAGGTAAGTGTCACCTTTGCGATCGGTCGGCAGCTCCGGCAGGCAAAGATAGCAGTCCGCCCCTTTGCCCAGCGCCAGCCAGCCCGGATAGTGCGCCGCGATCACCGCGCTATCCACCAGATAAACCTGTTCGATAAAGTCGCCGAGGCGATCGATAAAGGTTTTCAGGTACATCAGGCGTTCAAGGTTCAGCACGCTAGGGGCATCCAGGTTGATCGGGTTAGCCACCCCGCCCACCGCCAGGTTCTGGATATGCGGCGTTTTGCCCCCCAGAATAGCGACCACCCGGTTAGCATCACGCTGGCATTCCAGCGCTTGCAGGTAGTGAGCAACGGCGATCAGGTTGACTTCCGGCGGCAGCGCCATCGCCGAGTGCCCCCAGTAGCCGTTAGCAAAGATGCCCAGTTGGCCGCTGGCTACCAGATCTTTAATCTTTTGCTGCACGCGGCTGAATTCGGCGGCGCTGTTGAGCGGCCAATTCGACAGGCCACTCAGCAGTTCGGCGGCTTTTTGTGGGTCGGCCTTCAAGGCTGAGGTGATATCGACCCAGTCCAGCGCCGAGAGCTGATAAAAATGCACGATGTGATCGTGAATGCTGTGGGCCGCCAGAATGATGTTGCGGATATACTGCGCGTTAACCGGCACTTCCATCCCCAAGGCATTTTCCACCGCACGCACCGAGGCCAAGGCATGGGTGGTGGTACAGACGCCACAGATACGCTGGACGATCATCCAGGCGTCGCGCGGATCGTTACCTTGCACAATCTCTTCCATGCCGCGCCACATGGTGCCAGAAGACCAGGCTTTGACCACCTTGCCATCTTCAATTTCGCAGTCAATCCGTAAATGCCCTTCAATGCGGGTTACGGGATCAATGGTGATGCGTTGGCTCATGCTCTACCTCTATCTGGTTGTTTTCATGCTTGTGTTGCTGCGCAGGCAGCACCGGTAACAACCTGATCAACAGGATGTACGCACACACTTCTATCGCCACGAAGCCGATGGAGATCAGCAGTTCGCTGGCGGTCGGAAAATAGCCGTAACCGTTGCCGGGATCGTAGGCCAGCAGTGAGTAGTTCAGCCGCCACAGGGCCGCCCCACAGATCATGCTCAGCGCACCGATAAACAGCAGGCGTGAATCTCGGCGATTCCGTTTCCAGCGGAACAGCAGCAGCGGCAACAGCATCAGACCGATTTCCAGCCAGAAAAACAGGGCAAACCGGTCGAGATGCCACAGGTAGCCAGTCTTATGGCGGTAAATCAGTTCGCCAAAGCGCAGCACAATGAACAGCAGCAAAATGGCATCAATGATGTAGGTCATGCGGGTAAACAGCGGCGTTTCCCGCGCCCCTTTGCCCAACAGCCCCGCCTGCACCAGCGAACCTTCGAAGATGACAATCGAGAACCCCAATATCCCGGCGGTCAGCAAGGAGAACAGCGGCAGCATTTCGTAACTTTGCCACAGCGGATGCACCTTGATGCCTGCGGCAATCATCAACGACCCCATCGACGACTGGTGCATCGCGGGTAGCAGTGCGCCCAGCGCGATAATCAGGAACATGGCCTTATTCAGCCATTTGAGCGACACCTTCCAGCCCAGGCGTTCAAACAGCGCCGGAGCAAATTCCAGCGCCACCACGCCGATGTAGATCGTCATACAGACCGCGGTTTCAAACAGCACGGAAGAGGTGTTGAAATGGCCGGGAATGTAAAAGTAAGGCAGGTTCCAGTAGCGGCCGACGTCGATGGTGATCGACAGCCCCCCCAGCGTATAGCCGAACAGGCTGGCCAACAGCGCCGGGCGCACCAGCGGATGGTATTCGCCCCGGTTAAACACATACACCGCCCAGGCCAGCGCCCAACCGCCGCAGGCCAGACCGGTGCCCACCAGCAGATCGAAGGCAATCCAGATCCCCCACGGGTAGCCGCCGTTCAGATCGGTCACCGACCCTAGCCCGAACACCAGGCGTTTCAGGATCAGCAAGGTACAGAGCACCACAAAAGGGGCCAGCAGCATCACCGGCCAACTCACCAGCCGCCCGCCAAGCGCGCGCGTTTTATGCGTCGTCATGTTCGTCTTCCTTCTCATCCTGACGCTCTTTGCGCGTGTTGCGGTGCGCCAGCAACGTGATGCCAGTCAGAGCAGCCAGCGGCAGCACCATGCCGCTGTACAGCGAATGCTGCACATGCTCGGAGCGCGCGCCGGTCGATAAATGCTCCAGCGGCGGCAGGCCCAGCTTCTCAAACGGCACCCCGGTCAGCACCAGCACCTGCGTCCCTCCCCCTTCTTCTTCGCCATACAGATGTGGCTGGTAATGTGGGATCGCGTGTTCATAGTGGTCATCGGCCTGCACGGTCTGCCGTGGAAAGCGGTAGCTTTCACCCGGTTTGCGCGCCAGACGCTGTTTCGCCTCAGCCAACAGCTGCTCGCGGGTGCCGAAGATCACCGCGCCGGTCGGGCATACTTCTACACAGCCGGGTAGCCCGCCCTGATCCAGTCGCTCAACGCCTTTCTGGTTGCACAGTTCACACTTGTGGATTTGGCCGAACGGGTTGTCGTAGTCGTATTTCGGCACGTTGAACGGGCAGCCGACCATGCAATAGCGGCAGCCGGTACAAACATTGGGGTTGTAATGCACAATGCCGGTTTTCGGGTGTTTGGTCAGCGCCTGCACCGGGCACACCGAAACGCAGTTGGGATCAACACAGTGCATGCACTGCTTTTTGATATAGGCATAGCCATCTTCCAACTGGTCTTTATGCTGGCCACTGCCGCTGCTCCACACCTGGATAATGTTGTTGGTATAGGGGCTGAGCTTGTCGTTGTTCGACCAGGTGGCCTCATTGCCCGCATAGGCATAAGTTTCGCCATGCGCCTGGAAATCGGTATGGTTGATCTGCTGGCATTTGCTCACGCAGGCCTGGCAGCCGACACACAGGGTTGAGTCATACAGCATTCCCAGCGAATCTGGGATCGGTGGCTTATTCTCAGCACCGGCCACCGCCGGAGGTACGCCTCCCACCATTATCGCGCTACAGGAGGCCAGTTTTAGAAAGTTACGTCGGTTCACGGCTTACTCCTTGCGCGGCGGTTGATCGTCATCTTTGCGCTGCTGCTTTTGCTGCCGCCCCAGTTCTCGCACCGTCATCAGGCTGACACCTGCCACCAGCCCGACCACGCCCCCCAGCAGGCCGATCGCCGAGGCGCTGACATGACCGCCTTCGGCATTCTGCACCGCCGGTTTGGCGTAGCGCGGGGTAGGATTTTCAACGTTCGCCAGTTGAGCAATGCCTTTGGTAAAACCGATCCCCTGTTCATTGCAGCCGTAGCAAGGGTGACCGATGCCCACCGGCCAGATGCCGCCGCCGACGTCGCAAAACTCCAGCGTTGAACAGTTGCCGTAGGTTTCCGGCCCTTTGCAGCCAAGATGATAGAGGCACCAGCCTTGGCGGTGCCCGTCGTCACCGAACTCTTTGGCAAAACGCCCGGCGTCAAAGTGCGGGCGGCGTTCGCAGTTCTCGTGGATCAGGCGGCCATAGGCAAACTCGGGGCGGTTTTTTGCGTCCAGCGCCGGTGGCCGTTGGTAGGTGATGATGTGTGCGACCGTTGCCAGAAAGTTATGCGGGTTGGGCGGGCAGCCGGGAATATTGATCACGGTTTTGCCCGGCAGAACGTCCTGTAGGCTGACCGCACCGGTCGGGTTGGCACCGCTGGCAGCAACGCCCCCCCAGGCCGCGCAGGAGCCGATGGCGATCACCGCCGCAGCATGTTCTGCCGCTTTGCGGATATGCTCGACGATCGGTTGGCCCGCCACCATGCAGTAGATGCCGCCATCTTTCATCGGGATCGAACCATCAACCACCAACACATATTGGCCTTTATATTGCTCGATAGCGCGATGCTTGTTCTCTTCCGCCTGCTCACCAAAGGCGGCGGAGAGTACTTCGTGATACTCCATGGAGATCACGCTGAGCAGCAGGTTTTCGATCGTTGGGTGAGTCGCACGCAGTAATGATTCCGTACAGCCGGTACATTCCTGAGCACCGATCCAGATCACCGGTGGCCGCTGTGGTGCCCCTACTGATTGTGCTATCTCGGCAGCGGCCTTGTTGTTGAGTCCCATGGTGGCGGCCAGAGCCGCACAAAGTTTCATAAAATCACGGCGATTAACGCCATCTTGGAAAAATGACTGACTCTCCCTTAGCATTATTATTTGTCCCCTGTATAAAACGCCGATAAATGAACGGGCGGTTAATTTTTTGTTATATGCAGGGTAAGCGGTGTTGATCTCCATCAACCTTTAATGGGTTAACCATTAATATTTTCATAACATGAGAAAAATCGCTTCAGCAAAAAATATTTAACTTGCATATCTTCACCGTTGTCAGTAATAACCTAAAATAAACAAGAATAAATCTCATTATTGATTTAATACATTTCCTCCGGTTGCAACAATTATAAATAGTTAACTATCACCTGATGTAATAGCCTCAATAAGCTTATCAAAGTTGTCAGCCGGAAATTACCATAAACTCTCACTTTTTATTGGACTTTCCCTTTTCTATAGAGAGGCGTGAAATCACTGGGTTATTTTCTGTTGGCCCTCGGTGGTTAGTGTACGCATATTTGGCTACAACAGGCATTTCCTCCTGCAAAATACCAACCAAAATTCATTGCCTAATATGATGAAAAAACTAATTTTTTATCTAAATCCCATCATCTTTAATAATATAGCTTTCAGCGCTTAAAGTTTGACTTCAAACAAACATTGATAATGGCATCAAGGTATACTTATAAATAGGTAATGATATTTTGTTATCACGTTGGGGAAAGTAAGGTGAAGCACCGAAAATCAGGATAAATAATGCTCGCTGATGAAGTCATTGAATCACCCAAAATTCACCAGCAAACTTTATTATTCCGCAAAAAATACTCACCTCCCTTACGTAAATAAGATTAATGCATCAATCCAGGATTGCCCTAAGCCCAACACTCGCGGGCAAATAAAACAGCTTGATTAAAGCAGGCTTTAAGAGGGAAGCATTTATGAACGATATTCAGAATCCGGATCTTCTCAATAACCCCATCAGCCGACGAAAACTGCTCAAAACCGGCACCGCTGCCGGTTGCTTACTGGCGGCCACATCGGGGCTGGTTTTACCGTTCCGTAAAACCGCCGCCGCCGAGAACCTGCCCAACAGCGAGCCCCAGGCAGACAAAGTGGTCTGGAGTTCTTGCACCGTTAACTGCGGCAGCCGCTGCGCACTGCGCCTGCACGTGCGTGATGATGAGGTGTATTGGGTAGAAACCGACAATACCGGCAACGATGAGTACGGCGACCATCAACTGCGCGCCTGCCTGCGCGGGCGTTCGATCCGCCGCCGCATGAATCACCCGGATCGCCTGAAATACCCGATGAAGCGCGTCGGGAAGCGCGGCGAAGGCAAATTCGTTCGCATCAGCTGGGATGAGGCGCTGGATACCATCAGCGGCAAGCTTAAGCACACGCTGGATGAATACGGTAATGAAGCGGTACACGTGCTGTACGGCACCGGGGTAGACGGCGGCAATATCACCAACTCCAACGTGCCTTACCGGTTGATGAACTCCTGCGGCGGTTTCCTCAGCCGCTACGGCAGCTACAGCACCGCGCAAATCACCGCCGCCATGCCCTATCTGTATGGGGCGCAACAGGGTAATAGCCCGGATGATATCGCCAACAGCAAGCTGGTAGTGCTGTTCGGCAACAACCCGGCGGAAACCCGCATGAGCGGCGCAGGGGTCACCTACTATCTGGAACAGGCCAGAGAGCGTTCCAACGCGCGCATGATCGTGGTCGACCCGCGCTATACCGATACCGCCGCAGGCCGGGAAGACGAGTGGATCCCGATCCGCCCAGGCACCGATGCTGCTTTAGTCTCCGGCATCGCCCATGTGCTGATTAGCGAAAACCTGGTGGACCAGGCATTCCTCGATAAATACTGCATTGGCTATGATGAGAAAACCCTGCCCAGCAGCGCACCGAAAAACGGCCATTACAAAGCCTATATTCTTGGCCAGGGCACGGATGGCATTGCTAAAACCCCCGCCTGGGCCGCGCGTATTACCGGCATCCCGGCAGCGCGCATTATCCAACTGGCGCGTGAAATCGGCATGACCAAACCGGCGTATATCTGCCAGGGCTGGGGGCCGCAGCGCCATGCCAACGGGGAGCAAACCGCGCGCGCGATCGCCATGTTACCGATCCTGACCGGCAACGTCGGGATTAACGGCGGTAACACCGGCTGCCGTGAAGGCTCTTTTGATCTTGGCGTGGAGTGGTTTGACATGTTGACCAACCCGGTACAAACCAAGATTTCTGTTTACACCTGGACCGATGCCATCGAACGCGGCCCGCAAATGACCGCCAAACGCGACGGTATTCGCGGCAAAGACAAGCTGGATGTGCCGATCAAGTTCATCTGGTGTTACGCCAGCAATACGCTGATCAACCAGCATGGCGATATCAGCCGTACACACCAAATCCTACAGGATGACAGCAAGTGCGAAATGATCGTCGGCATCGAGCATTTTATGACCTCCTCCGCCAAGTATTGCGACATTCTGCTACCCGACCTGATGCCAACCGAGCAGGAAGATCTGATCCCCCATGAGTCGGCCGGGAATATGGGCTATGTGATCCTCGGCCAGCCTGCCACTTCACGCAAGTTTGAACGCCGCCCGATTTACGAGATCCTGTCGGAAGTGGCTAAACGCTTGGGGAAAGATGCCGAAGCCATGTTCACCGAAGGCCGCAACCAGCAGGAGTGGATCCAATATCTCTGCGAGAAAACCCGTGAACGCAACCCGGACATGCCGAGTTACGAACAGCTGAAAACGGTGGGGATTTATAAGCGCAAATGCCCACAGGAACATGTGGTGGCGTTCCGCGAGTTCCGCGAAGATCCGCAGGCCAATCCGCTGAAAACGCCGTCGGGCAAGATTGAAATCTACTCCGAACGACTGGCGGAGATTGCCGCTACCTGGGAGTTGGCGGCTGAAGACGTGATCCACCCGCTGCCGGTGTATGCCGCCGGTTTTGAAGGCTGGGAAGATCCGGCCCGCAGCCAGTTCCCGCTGCAACTGTTCGGCTACCATTACAAAGCCAGAACCCACTCCAGCTACGGTAATATTGACGTGCTGCAACAAGCCTGCCCACAGGAGGTGTGGATCAACCCGCTGGATGCGCAAGCGCGCGGTATTAAGCATGGCGACAGAGTCAGGGTATTCAACAGCCGGGGCGAAACGCGGATCCAGGCCAAGGTCACCCCGCGGATTATGCCCGGCGTCACCGCCATGGGCCAAGGAGCCTGGCTGGTGGCTGATATGTTTGGTGATAAGATCGATCACGGCGGCAGCGTGAATATCCTCACCAATCAGCGCCCTTCACCGCTGGCTAAGGGCAATCCGCAGCATACCAATCTGGTCGAAATCGCTAAATTGTAAGGGGATTGGGGGCCGAGCTGGATGGTTCGGCCCCTGTTTTAGCTTATAGCCGACGTAATTGCAGACCTTCTTTTGTATGGCTAATTTCCAGGCGTTTATTGCTGGGATGTTGCGCAATACACAGCTCGCCAAATAATACCACCTCGTAACCTAACGCTTTTTTTACTAAATTCATTAGCCGGTTACGCTTCCCTATCATTCCTTTCATATAGTCACCCCAAACCTCAAACAGAATTGCTGGGTGACCAGAATGCTCTAACCATCGACGCCCGCCTTTTAAAACTTCAAGTTCTAATCCTTCCACATCAATTTTAACTAGATGTGCTTTGGGTAACGATAGCGTGTCAAGAGTCGATATTTTTACCCGTTCAGTTTCTTTAATGGTTGAACTGAGAAGGTTTTGCTGTGCACGAATATCTGCATCCAGCGATAAAGCCCCCAAATTTTGCTCAGTTAAAATATCAAGAACCGGGACGTCAATCTCGCCGTCAATATCCCCTATTGCCATAGGGTAGGCATAACAATTACTAAGATTGTTACTGAGCAAACTGGCACAGAGCTGATAGAACACCTGACGCTGTGGCTCAAAGGCATATAACTTACCGTTTTGAGGCTGGATGTTCTTTCCCATAGGGACAGCATAAGCACCGATATTGGCACCAATATCAACAATAACGGGTTCTTCAATGCCCTCAATTAACACCTGCGATATTTGTAATGTAGCGGGTTCCCACACCTCTCCTTTACGAAGCTGGGTATTGATCATGTCAGGCCCAGAAGTCAGCATAAAGTTCACATCGCCTACTCGGTATAATGAAATCGTTGAGTCTGATATTTTTTGACTTTGTGTTGTACTCATGAGCAATTACCTCTATGCCATTATGTTGTGAGCTAGTAGAAAAAAAGCATTAAATTTAAATATACCACTTTATAGAGTAAATAGTGGAGCCTCTGAGTCAGCCGATGATAAGTGCTCGACTCGGAACCTCACTTGAGGAACTCTATTGACGTCATTTACCCTGAATGCTTTGTTGTTGCCAATATCACTACTCTGAGCCTCCAGAACTCGAGTCAGGGCTGCGTTAATGGTTTCTTAGCCATGCTGATTTTCAATGGTTCTTTGCCCGCAACGCGTGTAGCAGCGCTTGAGTTTGATCCAGGTTTCCTGAACGCCTGCTATTGAGAGCCAACGCGGTTTATTTCTCTGTCGCGATATGGCGTGCTAAATACCCCTTCAATTAGTGGCGACTTTTATCAGTTCATCGGTATTCTCTCCCTGAGACGGACCTTGTCACCAGTCGGTTAAAAACATATTCCACCCATCAAAAACATAACTATTTAGAGGTAAAAAATGATACCTGCGTCATGTATTGTCCTTAATTTTATTGAGAAAATAAGAATCTAGGCATCACATAAAACAAAATATCATCTCCCTATATCCAAAAACTCACTTTACAATCCGCCGCATTAAGAAAGTGATAACCTTCTTAATAAAACGGTGTTTTATTATTCACCATAAAAGTAAATCAGGATATACGCACACCAGAGATCATTTTTCAGGAATTTATTCCAGAGATTGATTTCAGAAGAATGAAACAAAAAGATACGTAGCAAGATAGTGACCTTAAAATTCGCAATGTAGTCCTGCGTAAGATAGAACCATCACTCATTGTTTAACGTTCTCACTCGACTCTTCTCTATATCCACACTAATTGTAAATATTTATTATTTACATAAAACCATGTTCCCTGTGGCGCATAGATATATGCCACATAACCCATCCGGATATCCGGAATATGATTATCTCTATAAGGAAATATGATGCGTAAGATTTTATCAACCATGACCCCAGTTGCTCTGTTGCTTTTGGCTACCGCTGGCGGTGCTCAAGCTGCATCTAACGCCCAAATCACTATCACAGGTACCGTTGTTGCTGCAACCTGTGACGTCAGCCTGTCCACCAACAACCTGGATCTGGGTAACCATACGCCAGCCGAATTTACTGCGGTAGCAACGCCAATCGTGGCAAGCCAGAAGGCATTCACCGTCGGTGTCAACAACTGCCAGACCCCTCGGGCTAGCGGCGATACCGCTAGCTTGGTAGTGACTGGTCAAACTCTGGGTGGTAACCCGAATATCTTTAACAGCACGGGTACCAACACCGGTGTGATGCTGCGCCTGGCTTCTGCTCCAGCAGGGACTTATCTCAAGAGCGGAGACAAACTGTTGGTGGCAACAGCTGGCACCACTCCAGCGCAGAGCGATTTCAATGGCAAAACTCTGAGCATGCAGGCAGGTATGGCCTCCACCACCACTACCGGGGTGAATATCGGTGCTATCAACGCCCCGATCCTGTTCAGCTTTGCCTACAACTGATTTATCCCAGGGGGCAGTTCATGCCCCCTCATTCTCGCACTTAGGAATCGTTATATGTCCCGTATCTTCTCATTGTTCTCAATATTGTTTGCGTGGTTTCCCCTGCTTGCCGTGGCCCAAACGGGTGGCTTTGGTATCAACGCAACCCGCCTGATTTATCCTCAGAGCGCTGACAGTATCAGTGTAACAGTGCGTAATACCATGGCCACACAACCCTACCTGGTGCAGACCAGAATCAGCGGTTCACAGGACGGCACTCAGCCCGCGCCGTTTCAGACCCGGCCACCTCTGTTTCGCCTAGAACCCAACAGCGTCAATCAGGTTCGCATTGTAGCGCAAGGGGCAGCCTTGCCGACCGATCGTGAGTCAGTGTTCTATTTTCATGCCAGTGCTATTCCAGCCAGCACGGCTCCCCAAGCGAATAATCAACAGTCTGGGGTACATGGCGCGGCGCAATTTGGCGTTGGGAATATCATAAAAATGTTCTACCGCCCAAACAATCTGCCTTCTTCATCCCTGGCAGCCCAGCAGAATCTGCAGTTTTCCCGCGCTAAAGGGGGAATTCAGGTCAGTAATAACTCACCGTATTTTGTCAGCTTTGCCGAGATCAGCATCGGTGGGCAGGCACTCAAGCTGGATACGCCTGCGGCCTTGATGCTGGCACCGTTCAGTAGCCATACCTACGCGACCAGCAAGACACAAGGCGCGGTGCAGTGGAAAACCATTAACGATGAAGGAGGAATCAGTGCGTTCAATCATAACCTGCCATAAGAGAACTCTTCTGCTAGCAACCTGGGCGCTGTCGGCCCTGATCGGCCAGCCTGCTCAGGCAGTAACGCTCAATTTTTCCGCTATACTCAACCCAGGAACATGCACTTTCAGCCTGGATAAAAGTACGCTGGCGCTGGATTCTGTTCATCTGTCACAGTTTGCACCTGCAACCTTGCAGGCCGCACAGCCCTTTACCCTCCGCGTGCAGGATTGCAGCGGAACCGATGCCAGCCTGGCTCCGGTTGTTGACATCAGCGGTGACGGGATCACACGCGATGGTAAATGGTTATTCCGTAGCAGCGACTCCAGCGCGTCCGGTGTTGGCGTCATGCTGGTGAAAACGGATGTCCCACCGGCTTATAGCAGTACAGAAGTCAAAAATGGAGACAATATCCCGCTGGCACCAGCAGGGGTAAATCCCCCCGATCAGAGCATCAGGTTTTATGCCGGGATCACCTGCGGCAGCCTGGCCTGCACCAGCGACCCTGTCACGCCGGGCACCTTGACGGCACGCATTCTGTTTAACCTGGCCTATCGCTGAGGCTGATATGTTCCTGATTGATCTCTATCGTCCGGTCGCGATTACCGGCTTATGTCTGTTGATCTCAGCCCCCACTCTGGCAGCACAGAATCCTGCCGGGGGGATCAGCCTGAACCAGACGCGGGTGATCTTTTCATCCACCGATAAAGCGCAGACCTTGGCGGTGAAGAACACCTCCAAGCAAAACTATCTGATCCAAAGCCGGGTACAACAGGCACCTGACGATAGCACTGCCGCGCCTTTTATCGTGACGCCGCCGATGTTTTCACTGCAACCCGACAACCAGCAATTGCTGCGGATTATTCCGCAGGGCGCTTCCCTGCCCGCCGATCGCGAGTCGCTGTTTTACCTTACCGTGATCGCCATACCCGCTTCCAGCAAAGAGATCCCCTCAGCACGGGTGTCCATGGGGGTGCGTTTTGTTATCAAGCTGTTTTATCGCCCGGCCGATCTCAAAATGACACCGGCCAGTACCACTTGCAGCCTGCGGTTCAGCCCCGGTGTTAACGGCGTGCGTATCGAGAACCCGACGCCCTACTTCCAGACGTTGGGTCACCTGAAATTCAACGGTAAGCCGGTCAATCTCGACGTCCAGCCATCAATGCTGGCTCCGATGAGTACACAGAATTACACAGCTCAAGGGCAAGTTACACAGGCCGAATGGCAGACCGTGACTGATTATGGTGGCTTATCCACCCCGTGCCAACAGACCCTCTCCTCGCTATAGGAAACATCATAATGAACGCTTTACTTCGTTGGCATTTTATCGGCTGGGCCTTGTGCTTGCTCTCGATCGCTACTGGCACGGCACACGCCCAGGCTGCTTCTGCTACGCCTCAAGGGATCTCCTTTCAGGTGCTGCGCGTGATTTATCTTGAGAGCGATAAGAAAGGGGTCACCCTGACGGCTAGCAACAGCAACCCTTACCCCTATCTGATGCAGTCCTGGATCCAGCCTGTCGACACCGCCACCGGCAATGTGGCCGAGGGACAGCATCCGGCTATGCCGTTTATTGTCACCCCACCGCTTGCGCGCCTCGAAGCCAATAGCGATCTGACGCTGCGTATTCGCCGTAATGGCGAGGCGTTACCGGCCGATCGTGAATCCGTCTTCTTTATCTCGATGAAGGCCATCCCCGCTCAAGCGGCACCGGAGCAGCGCACGGAAGATAAGCAAATGGTATTGACGGTCACCAACAATATGAAGGTGTTTTACCGCCCGGAAGGGTTGGCTAAGCGCGCCGTTGCCGACATGGCCCCCAAGCTGAAGTTCCGTCGTGACGGTAACCAGTTGGTTGCTGAAAACCCTACCCCCTATTGGCTGACATTCTCACACCTGAAGGTAGGAACAGCAGCGCTGGACAAAGCGCAATTACGCCTGATGGTTCCCCCCAAGGGCCAACAGCGTTACACCCTGCCAAGCACGGCCTCTGGCGACGTGACGTGGCAACTGATTGATGAAGACGGTTGGAATACCCCAGTCGAACAACGCCCTCTATGAGTTTTTTTGCAGTGACGTACGAACAATACCCTGACTTTCGTTATGGACGCGATAATTAATGACAACACGACATACTGATCTCACCTTGTTGCCCGTGCTGGCAGGAGCGACACTCTTGGTAAGTGGTAGCCCCGCCGTGGCCCAAGACTATTTTGACCCAGGGCTACTTTCCTTAGGGGGGACTAACGCTGCGGCTGTGGATCTGAGCACTTTTGGCACATCGGGGAAAACACCGCCAGGCACCTATACCGTCTCTTTGTTTATCAACCAGATAGACCAGGGGCAACACACCCTGGTATTCGAAGCGAATGCCCATGGTGATATTCAGCCACAACTCACGCCAGACTTCCTGCACAAGCTGGGGGTGAACACGCAGGTTTTGCCGACCTTTGCCGGGTTAGCATCAGAAAAACCTGTCGATGATCTTGCGGCATTGATTCCTGAGGCAAAAATCCAGTTTGACTTAGCCCAACTCCGCCTGGACATCAGCATCCCGCAGGTGGCGATGCAGCCCAACGCGCAAGGATCGGTTGATCCCGCCTTATGGGAGCATGGCGTGCCTGCGCTGTTATTCAACTATAACCTGAATGGCGGGCGCAACTGGCAAAGTGAACAGGAAGGTATGGGAAGCAACACCCAAACCAACCTGTTTGCCAACGTGCAAGGTGGTGCCAACTGGCAAGCCTGGCGCCTGCGCAGCAACATGACCTATTCACGCAATACCAATAGCCAGAGCAACGTGGCGGGGCCGACGACTCAGAGCACGCAATTTAGCAGCACTTACCTGCAGCGCGATATCCAGCCTTGGCGCTCGGAAATTCTGCTGGGGGAAAACAACACCGAAAGCGACGTGTTTGACAGCATCCCGTTTCGTGGGGTCAAGCTTAATTCCAATGACGACATGCTGCCCACCAGCCTGCGTGGCTTTGCGCCGATCATCAGCGGTATTGCGCAAACCAACGCACGCGTCACGGTGAGCCAGAACGGTAACGTCGTCTATCAGACCTATGTGGCTCCAGGGCCATTCCGTATCAATGACCTGTTCCAGACCGGCCAAGCGGGTGACTTGCTCCTCACCATTAACGAATCCGATGGCACCGTCCGCACCCAGACGCTGGCCTTCTCGTCGCTCCCGGTGATGCGGCGGCAAGGCAGCCTGAAGTATGAAGTGACGGCAGGCCGTTATAACGGAGGGATAACCCTCGACTCGCAACAGGCGGAGTTCGTCCTGGGCACCGCCATCTACGGCCTGCCCCATGATATCACCCTGTATGGCGGCACACTGCTGGCCAAGGATTACACCTCCGTCGTGGCTGGCAGCGGCTTCTCCCTGGGCAACTTTGGCGCATTGTCGGCAGACATCACGGCCTCTAACACCAAGTTGCACGGACAGGACGATTATCAGCAAGGGTATTCTTACCGGCTGCGTTATGCCAAAAGTATGCTGAGTACCGGTACAGCCGTGGATCTGACCGCTTACCGCTACTCGACCCGCAACTATTACAGTTTCTCTGACTTCAACAACCAGGGTTTCCAACTCAGTGACGGCCAGGTGCCGTGGGCCTTGGAACGTCAGCGCTCCAATTTCCAGGTGCGACTCAGTCAACAACTGGATTCATGGGGCTCACTGTATTTGTCCGCCTCTCGTAACGATTTCTGGGGCAATGACAAAGTGCTGAATACGGTGTCGGCGGGTTACAACGGCAGCTACCGTGGCGTGAGCTACGGCCTGGCCTACAGCATTGACCGGTTGAAGGGGGATGGCAGTTGGCCAGAGAACCGGCAGCTGTCGCTGAACATGCAGGTGCCATTGAATATGTTCACCGCATCACCTGCCGTGCGTAACGCCTATGCCAGTTACCAGATGACCCACGACAATCATGGGCAGGTCCAGCAGCAGACCGGGATTAATGGCAGCGCGCTCGATAGCCGCCTCTCCTATAGCGTGATGCAGGGCTGGTCCAACGGGCAAGGCAATAATAGCAGCACGCTGAATACCGGCTATCAAGGCAGCAAAGGCTCAGCCGGCATGGGCTATAGCTACAACAGCCGGGATCGCTCGCTGAACATGAGCGGCAACGGCGGGATCGTTGTGCATCCAGAAGGGGTGACATTCAGCCAGATGCTGGGTAATTCCGTTGCTGTCGTCAGCGCTCCGGGGGCCAAAGGCACCAGCGTGATGAACGGCGACATCCGTACCGACAGCCGCGGCTATGCGGTAGTGCCCTACCTGTCGAGTTATCAGCTCAACAGCGTCGGCCTGAACCCGGCCACCTTGCCGGACGATGTCGATGTGACGCAATCGAGCCTGAACGTGTATCCAACCAAGGGCGCAGTAGTAATGGCCAACTTTGCCACACAGGTAGGTTATCAGGTGCTGATGACGCTGCAGTTGGCTGGCAACATCCCGGTGCCGTTCGGGGCGCTGGTGGCCGTAGAAAACACGGCGGCCAACAAACCGAATACCGGCATTGTCGGCGAAGCGGGCCAGGTATACCTGAGCGGCCTGCCGGAACAAGGAAAACTCAAGGTGACATGGGGTAAAGAGGCAAACCAACAATGCCAAACCTCTTTCAACCTGAAAAACGCTGCGGCGCCATCAGCCAATAATCCGATACATATGCTGACCGTAGCCTGCCAGGGGCAATAACCCCCCGAAGGCTGCCAGAATCACGATAAAAAAAGGAATATGACAAATATGAAAAACCTGCAAACACTGCCATTAATTCAGAAGAGCAATCATCACCGAGGTACTCTGCGCCTATTGACGGCGTTGACATTATTATTGGTGTCTGTCCCCTCGTCCAAAGCCATCGATATCATCACTATCGGCAAAGGAAGCGGCATTGTTTGGGAGGGATACCCCTTTAGTGCAAATATGTCAGGTACTATCGGTAATGCCAGGTTGAACAATATATATGGCATGGGCGCAATATCTAACAGCCCAAACGTCTGCATGGATGTTGCGAAACTTGAAGAAATTGGGGGTTATATGGCATTCCCGATCGCTCCAGGGGTCGGGCTGATCCCCAGGGCGACCGTAAGCGCGAGCTACCTTGTTGCCCCTTCCAGCACTCGGGAAACGCTAACCGGTACGATAGGATTACCCCGCACAGAAGGGAGAACCAGTTCAGGGGCTTTCATCACGAATCCAACGATAAATTCTACCTCTGGATCCAGGCAGTGGTGTTTGCCTCCACGGCCGGACAATGTGGCTAATTTTTATCCCGTCAACTCTCTACGAACTGTGCAAATCACAGGCTCTTGGGCAATGGTGGCTAATGGCAGACAAAGCAGCCAGCAAGTCACCATTCCAGCCATGTATGCCGCAAGTCTTCAAGCAGGCTCTGCTGCCGCAGATCGTTCTCAACAGATTTTACCCAGCGCGATCACTCTGCGTATCTCTACTCTGATCTGCACCGTGGCTACCACCACCAATATCAACTTTGGTGGCGTGCAGCGTAATAGCCAAGCGGGGAGTGAGCTGGCACGCCTGACTTATCCAATGATGGTGTCCTGTTCGCAGGATTCGGACCGGATTGACGCCAATATCAACGTCCAGTTCCGTGCTGGCAGCGGCCTGTATTCAGCCACCCCAACCCGGTTGGCGCTGACACAGGGTGGCGGCTATATCACCGGGGAAATCAACAATGGCGTTACTGGCAGCGGTGATTGCAACGGCACCACCGGTATTCCGTTTGATAATACCCAGCTTAAAGTGGGCAATATCGCCAGCAGCGAATCGACAAAAGTGATTAATAATCAGGTTACCTGGCGTTTGTGCTCAGGGGGTGCCAGCCTGCCGCTGGGGCCTGTTGATGCCTCAACGGATATGCTGGTCACGTTTAACTAAACCCACACGTCAATACTCAGGCGCTGCCGCCATGCAGCGCCTTTCTCATTCTGCAACTTGCAGTATCACGCATATCTCTCTAAACCACGGATCGGTTTTATTTTCTGGTACCGCGGCATTGCTGCAGTTGGCCAGTTGCAGTTGCTGCAACCCTTTTTTGGCCTCGCGCTGGCAGGGTTGGTATTACATGAAAGCGTTCAGCTTTCGATGATCGCCGTTATGGCCGGTGTATTGGTATGCGTCTTTGGAGCGAAAAAGTTTTCCTGATCGCCAGAGTTGAGCGCCAGCGCGAAATACGGCGCTGGCGCTGTTTATTCGAAGACCACTCGATAATTCGAACCGTTGTCCACCGTCAATCTAATTATTTAGGGATAAAAACGCGTTATTCACCTAATGCTAGCGGCGGCGGCATTTTAGGGAACGTCGGCACCCCTTCGTGCATCAGGTGCCAAGGCGCAGCAGACGCCACATACAGATGCAAGTCTGGCTTCAGATCCGCATTGTCGTCCAAAGCACCGAGTTTAACCGCGACAAGCGGTGCCTGAGTGAGCTTACTCCATAACGGCGTGCCACATTCAGGGCAAAAAGCACGCCTCACATCATTACCACTATCCCCTTTGCTGCAATAAACTTTGGCTTCCCCTCGAATGATTTCAAAAGAAACCTTAGGCGCAAGTGCAACGTAATTCGGGGTTCCACCCGATGCTTTCTGACAATCGGTACAATGACATACCCCCACCCCCACAAATGGCGCTGTGACCCTGAACCTGATTGCCCCGCAAGCACATCCACCAGTACGTTCTGTCATAACCTTCCTCCCATGTGTTTTATTTATACCTGTCATACTTCCCGTTGCAGGTGTATTAACCGCCACACAGTATTCTGCATTGCCTTACTGTCAGATTCTGACAGTAGTAAAGTAGGGTGAAAAATGAATCCCCCACTAACCACACCACATCAATTGCTCCCGCAGGCTGCGCGTCTCTTCCGGCAACCCTGCCAGCACGGTTTTATAGCGTGCTTCATTGGGATAACCGCGCATGGCTTGCAGCAGCAGGCGCAGCGCGCTGTCCCAGACGATCCCCTGCAAATCGCTGTACGGCCATAAGTCCGGTTCGGCGATAAATGGCACCAGATAGTCGATCCCTAACTTGACGCTTCTGCCATCGCGCATCTCGTTCCAGCGATCAAACTCGACGTGTTCCGCATAGCGGTTGAGCAGCAGATGCGCCTCCAGGTTAAACAAAGAGTAGTGGAACGGCACCGGGCGCTCCAACTCCATGGTCTGTTTGCCATCCTGATCGATCTGCGCCGCCATGCGCTGGGTGATACCCTGCTGGATGATCCGTGCCACCAGTCCTTTATCGCCATAAAACAGCGCGTTCACCGCACGCTGCGCGTCGTACCAGGTGCCGTGGTTGTTGTGCCATACGTATTCAGAGTGGCCGACCTCGCTGTGATACATCCAGTGGTTAAAATCACGGAACCACTGGTGCAGCCCGATAATATCGTCGGTATCCAGCACGTTCGCAGAAGTTATCAGGCCAATGGTGTCGATCACCATCCACATCAGGCGAGTGTCGATCAGCCCGGTGCCGCGCCCGGAGACAATGCCCGGTATCGCCTGACCATAGTTCAGGTGCGGGTTCATCAAAGTATCGGCATGGAGAAACCAGCAGCGGATCTGTTCGGCCGCCGCCAGCGCATATTTGCGCTGATCGGTGAAATACCAGGCCAGCCCGAGCGTCAGACAGCGCTCGCACATGCGGATCACCCGCGTGGTATCGGTATCATTATTCTGGCACTGCGGATTGGTATGTCCGTCGCGCCGGATATAGGGCAAGCCGTTGGGCCGCCGCGGGTTCGGCCACCAGTAGGTTCCCAGGCTGTAATAGTCATGGGGATCGCCACTCACCGGCCGCAGCTTCTTATTGACGACCGTTTCCAGCGGCTGGCGGCGTAGCGTTTCTGCTTCGCTGACCAACCGGGTCAGCGCTACCTGCAACGGTGAAAAAGGCTGCTGTAACCGGTGCCGGGCATTTTCCAGGCAAGCGACATCCAGCGTATATAACTTCATCCGTCCCTCGCTCTTATGCTGCATGGTAAGGTACGCGTTGCCCACTCTCGGCATCAAAAATATGAATACCCGCCAGTTTGGGCTGCAACCACACCGTTTCCCCTTCCTGCACCTCAAGGCGCTGTTTGAACACCGAGGTAAAGGCTCCGCCGCCGGTATTGCAGAACAGTTGCATATCCGAACCGGTATTTTCGATCGCGGTAATGGTGGCTTGCAGCGCGCCACTTTGCTCGTTTTCATTCACCACATTGACCTGTTCCGGGCGAATGGCGTAAACCACTTGCTGCCCCGCCCGCACCTGTAGGCCAACCGGCAGGCGCAGCCGCGAATCATCCGCCAAGCGCAGCAGGGTTTCATCGCCCTGTATCACAATTTCCCCTTTCAACTGGTTGATTTCCGGCGAACCGATAAACCCGGCAACGAACAGATTAGCCGGGCGATCGTACAGCTCCAGCGGGCTGCCGACCTGTTCAATCCGCCCGTCGCGCAGCACCACAATCATCTGCCCCATGGTCATGGCCTCGATCTGATCGTGGGTCACATAGACTGAAGTGGTTTTCAGGCGGCGATGCAGCTCGCGAATTTCGCCGCGCACCTGGGTACGCAGTTTGGCATCCAGGTTAGAAAGCGGTTCGTCGAACAAAAATACCTGTGGGTTACGTACTATCGCTCTTCCCATCGCCACCCGCTGACGCTGGCCACCGGAAAGATCTTTCGGCAGGCGATCGAGCAGCACGCCAAGCCCGAGCAGCTCTGCCGCCGCATCCACCTTGCGGTTGATTTCCGCTTTCGGCAGCTTGGCCATCTTCAGCGC
This sequence comes from Serratia sp. HNCC26DJ206, assembly GCF_057180605.1. Lineage (NCBI taxonomy): Bacteria > Pseudomonadati > Pseudomonadota > Gammaproteobacteria > Enterobacterales > Yersiniaceae > Serratia > Serratia sp. HNCC26DJ206. The sequence goes on along the minus strand of NZ_JBXUGP010000001.1, from coordinate 132,751 downwards.
AAAGCCCATATTTTCCCGCACCGACATTTGCGGGTAGAGCGCATAACTCTGGAACACCATCGCAATGTCGCGCAGTTTAGGTTCTACGTCGGTGACATCTTTTTCATTGATCGCCACCTGCCCGCCGGTGATCTCCTCCAGCCCGGCAATCATGCGCAGCAGCGTCGATTTGCCGCAGCCGCTAGGGCCGACCAGTACGCAGAACTCACCGTCTGGGATGGTCAGAGAGACATCTTTAATGACATGCGTATCGCCATACGATTTACAGACATTGCTCAATACAACGGATCCCATGTGTCGCTCCTTATCCTTTCACTGCGCCGGACATAATCCCGCGGTTGAAATGTTTTTGCAGGCCGAGATAAACGATGATGCTGGGCAGCATCGCCAATAACGTGATGGCAATAAAGATGTTCGGGGTGATGCTTTCGTCGGTGCGCAGGGTGCTGAGGATCACCGGGATGGTGTTCAGGCTGTCCTGATTCACCACAATCAGCGGCAACAGATACTGGTCCCAAATCATGATAAAGCCGAAGGTGACCACGGTGCCTAACGCCGGTTTCACCAGCGGCAGGATCACGTGGAAGAAAATCTGCCATTCGTTGGCGCCGTCGATGCGCGCCGCCTCCTCCAGCTCTTTCGGGATGGCAGCCATAAATTCGCTCAACACGAAAATAGAGAAGGCCCACCCCACCACCGGCATAATCATCCCGAGGTAGCTGTTATACAGCGAGGCATCGATCACCGGCAGCCGCCAATTGATGATCATATACAGCGGGATGGCGATCACCTCTTCCGGCAGCATCATGGTGGAGAGGATCACCAGGCTGACCAAGGATACGCCGATAAACTTTTTGCGGGCCAGCGCATAGGCTGCCAGTGCGCTAACGGAAACCTGCAAAATGGTGCCGAAAAAGACCACCACCATCGAGTTCAGCAGATATTGCCAAACGCCGATCTCTTGCCAGGCAAAGATAAAGTTTTGCAGCGAGAAGGCGTTCGGCCACGGCAACAGTTCACCCGGTTTGACCGGCGCGGCGCTGAACGCGGTGGCGACAATGCCCCAGAACGGGCCAACGAACACCACCAACAACAGCGCATAGATCATCCAGCGGCCAATGGCATCCCAACGTTTACTCAGCATAATGGGCTCCTTAATAGCGGGTGATGTGCTTTTTCAGCGTGAGATGGCACAGGGTCAGCAGCACGGTGAAGGCAAACAGCAGGAACGACACCGCCGAAGCATAACCGTAGTCAAACTGCTCAAAACCGAGCTTGTAGATGTGCGTCATGATCATTTCGGTGGAATTGGAAGGCCCGCCGCCGGTGGTGGCATACACCTCGGCAAACACGCGGAAACCCCGGATGAAAGACAGCATCAGCACCACGGAAAGCGCCGGGATCATACCGGGCAGCGTCACATAGCGCAGGCGGTTCCACCAACTGGCCCCGTCAACGTTGGCCGCGTCATACAGGTCACGGCTGATCCCGGCCAACCCGGCGATAAAAATCACCATGTTGTAAGGCACCGCTTTCCAGATGTGCAGCAGCATGATCACCCACAGTGCCTGATCGGAACTCGCCAGGAAGCCCTGATCGGCAATGCCGAACCAGCTCAGCACCTGGTTGATCACGCCGTTTGGCGTCGGGTTGAACAAAATGCGCCACATTTCGGCGACGATCGCCGCGCTGGTCACCGCGGGCAGAAAAATGGCGGTGCGGATAAAACGCAGGTGGCGCGCCGGGCCTTCCAGCAGCATTGCCAGGAAAAAGGCCAATACCGCCGCGACCACCATGGTCACGATCACATACAGGAAGGTATTGAACACCGCCGAATGCAGGTCGGTATCTGCAAAGGCGCGGGCAAAGTTGGCAAACCCTACCCACTCGTTCGCTTGATTAAAGTTCACCTTGTAAAAGCTCATCACCAAGCCTTGCAGCATCGGGATAAATTTAAACCAGGTGAAAATGATCAGGGCCGGGGCCAGGAAGATCCACGGCACTAGATTCCGTTTCTGGCGGGAAGTCAGCATGGTTATCATCGCTCTCAAGGAGTTAACAAGGCACCGCACTGGGCGTAATGCAGGTTAGTTAAGCAAGAAACCGCATAATCATGCAGCAGATGCTAAAGGTGCAGCCCCCTCTCCCTGTGGGAGAGGGCCGGGGTGAGGGGCTTGTAGTACAGTGATCTTCCCCTCACCCTAACCCTCTCCCCGAAGGAGAGGGAACTGGTTAGCCTTAACTGACAAACATTACCCCTCTGGGCGCCGTTTAGGGCATTACTTCGCCAGCACGCTCTGCTTTTCCAGTTCGGCGTTGACTTTGCCGTTGGTGGCTTGCAATTCAGCGGCAATATCACCGTTGCAGTCCGCCAGAATACGGTTAAAGCCTTCGGCGGTGATCTGGCGGATTGGCGTCCAGTTTGGCACCTGCGGCACATAGCGGCCCTGTTCGGCATACAGAGTGGCGAAGGTGGCCCAGCGCGGATCGCTGTAAACTGCCTGGGTATCCACCAGCTTGTTCACCGGCAAACGCACCACCGGGATATTGCTGCTGCCTTTACCCATGCCGATCTCTTGCCCTTCCTGGGAGATCATAAACTCGATGAACTTGCGGGCCGCCTCTTTCTTTTGGCTGCTCTTCATCAGGAACACCGTGGTGCCTTCTGCCAGCGTGGCCTGGTTTTTCGGCCCTTGTAAGGTGACCACTTCGAAGGTGTCTTTGCCCGGATCTTTATCAAACAGCGCAATATGATAAGGCCCGCTGAAGAACATGCCGCTCTGGCTGGAGCGGAAAGACGGGATCACGTCTGCCGTGGTGGCGTTAATCGCCCCTGGCTGCACCACTTTGTCGCACAGCATGCCGCGCATAAACTGCAATGTTTCCACCGCTGCCGGTTCACTCAGCGCGGCTTTAAACTTGCCCGGCGTTGATTCACGAATGAAATCGCCACCGGCCTGCCAGAGAAACGCACTCATAAACCAACTGGCGTAACCGCGGGTGGTGGAAGCGGGCAGAATGAAGCCGTAGGTATCGGCTTTACCGTTGCCATCGGGATCTTGCGTGGTGAAGGCTTTTGCCAGTTTTGCCACATCTTCCCAGGTTTTGGGCTGCGGCATTCCCAGTTTCTCGCGCCAGTCTTTACGCACAAACAGCGCAAAGGTCTGAGCGGAGGTCGGTACTCCGTAGTATTTGCCGTCGGTATAACGGGTGCTTTGCCAAGCGAGCGGATAAATATTGTCGTGCCCGGCAATGCTTTTTGGTTCGATCTCATCGGCGATGCCAAGTTGGATAAACTGCCCAATCGCTACCGCATCGTTAAAAATCAGATCCGGCAAGGCATTCCCCGCCGCAGCTCGCGCCAAGCGCTGTTCAAAGTCGGTGGTGGCGTTGAAGTACTCAATTTTTATGCCGGTTTTTTTCTCAAAGGTTTCCGCTTCTTTCTTGTAGATGTTTTTTGAGTCGTTGCTGGCCCGGATCCAGATATTGAGCGTTTCTTCGGCATAAGCTTGAGCAGTGCCCAAGCCGAGTACGGATAACAATAATAAGGATTTAATTTTTGTCGCAGACATTTTTATTCACATCCTTTTGTAAGAGGTTTGATTATCACGAAAATGGAGTGAACCAGATTAATTATATTTTAAAGAAGTACTGAGCCATTAAATAGAATGCCATTTTGAAACACAATGCCATAAAATAGAAATCATGTTTCAAAATTGAAAAACTTGCCATTGATCACATCAAGAAGTGACTAAAAAAGTGACAAATTTAATTATTTATTTAAAATCAATGTATTATAAAAATCACACTTTCTGTTAAAAAATAAAAGAATGTTGATAAACCTTATTTACCGTGATGGATAGCTCATTTTTTAGGGCTATTTTTAATCTCAGCATTAAATTTGAAGTTCATCACAAAAAAAGCCACCCGATCTCTTACACTGCGCCATCACCACTATGAAACATTATTTCACTTTCATTTCATTCGGGAATAAATAACGTCAAAAAAGCATTAATTAATATTTTCTAACCTCATGGTTAGCGGGTATTTATCGCCCAGAAATTAATAAAAATATCCTCTGGTAAATGGAGAAAATTATGCGACCAATAAAAATGGCTTTATTGTCCCGCGGATCTTGGCTGGCACTGGCCGTTGCTGCTGTGCTGCACGTTAACGCCACCCACGCCGCAGATGCCCATCCGCTGATCCTCAAGCTGGACGATTTACAGTACAGCCAGCAACAACTGGCAGCGCAAAATCCAGCGTTTGTCGGTGCCTATAACGCACTCATCGTCAAAGCAGATAAAGCTCTTGGCAAACCAGCGTATTCGGTCATGGATAAAAGCCTGACCGCCGCCAGCGGCGACAAGCATGACTACTACAGCTTTCCGCCCTATTGGTGGCCGGATCCGAGCAAGAAAGACGGACTGCCTTATGTGCGCAAAGACGGCGAAACCAACCCCGCCGCCAACAGCGATGCCACCGATAAAAAACGCCTGAACAGCATGAGTGATGACGTCTGGACGCTGGCGCTCGCCTGGCAGTTCAGCCAAAAGCCGGCCTACGCCGAAAAAGCGCGCGATCAGCTCGTCAACTGGTTTATCAACCCACAAACCCGCATGAACCCGAACCTGCAATATGCCCAGGCGATCCCTGGGATTAACGACGGGCGCGGTATCGGGTTGATCGACAGCCGGGCCTTAGTTGACGTGATCGACGCGGTCGAACTGCTGCGTCCGGCCAAGGTGCTCAGTGAGGACGATTACCAGAAAATCAAACAGTGGTACGGCGATTTCTACCAGTGGATGACCACCAGCCAGAACGGTTTTGAAGAGGACAACTGGCATAACAACCACGGTACCTATTTCGACTTACAGGCCGCGTCATTTGCCCTGTTCAGCGGCAATCTTCCCGAGGCGAAAAAACGCCTGCAAATCACCCAACTGCGGCGTATTGCTTCCCATTTTGATCTCGAAGGCCGCCAGATGGCGGAACTTGAGCGCACTCGTCCGTGGCATTACAGCAACTTCCATCTGGAAGCCTACAACAAACTGGGGCGCTTAGGCGAAGTGGCTGGCGTCGACGTGTGGAATTTCGCCCTGGACGATCATAGCCTGCGTAAAGGCTACGGCTACATTGCCGGATTTGTTAACAGCGATACGCCATGGCCGTGGAAAGACATCGACAAAATGGATAGCAAAAAAGCCTTGGTCAATATGGTGAGTGCTGCCCGCGCCTGGCCCGATGACAAACAGTTCAGCGAAAAGGCCCAATGGCTGATGGCGACTTATCCTGATGAAATCACGACGCTTATCACCCCATTAAAACACTGATGCTCGGGAATAGGGATTAACAGCGATGAAGCAGTTCACCACGCAACAACTTATTCTCTTGAGGAAGCGAGCAGCCCAGCAGCCGCAGGTGATTGAGCACGTGAAAGCGCAAAACGCCGTGGTGCTCAATAGCCCGGTTCAAGTACCGGAAACCGCCGTGGCCACCTGGAATCTGTACTATTTTTGCCCGGATCACGGCGTGCGGTTGGTGTGGGAACGCGATTGCGCCACCCGCCATCGCTGCCCGGTGGATGACCACCTGTTTAGCGGTGAACCCTATAACGGCGCCTGGTGGCGCGAGATGAACGGCCTGAATGCCAAAGCCTGCCATCAGTTGGGGTTGCTGTGGCAACTGACCGGCGAAGCGCAATATCGGGATAAAGTCACGGCAATCCTGACCGCCTACGCGACGTTCTACCCCGATTACCAGGTACACGGCAATATTCCTTACAACGGGCCGGGCAAAATGAACGCGCAAACCCTGTGCGAAGCCAACTGCCTGCTCGATTTTGCGCTGGGTTATGACTACATCGCCGAAGCGCTAACGCCGCAGCAGCGCGACGACATCACAAACCGCCTGCTGCGCTGCGGAGCGGAGTTTCTGATGGCCCACCGCACGCCGCAGTTGCACAACCATGAAGTGAAGATCGGCAGCGCTATCGGCGTGCTGGGGTTTATTCTGCAAGATGAAGCGTTGCTGGAGTTTGCCGTCAATCAACCCTATGGCCTGCGCTATCAGCTTGAACATGGGCTGTTTGACGAAGGGTTATGGTTTGAAGGTTCGATCCACTACCACTTCTACGCGCTACAGGGTTTTCTGGCGTTTGAAAAGCTGGCCAAGGGCAGCCGCTGGAGCCTGCTGGATACCCCTTTCTACCGCAAAATGCTCAGCTTCCCGCTGCAACTGCTGATGCCGGACGGCAACTTCCCGCGTATTAACGACTGTATTTATGGCCAGGAAAGGCTCGATCACAGCGATGTCTACGAGTTTGCCTGGTCTTGCTACCGGGATAACGCTTACGCGGCGGCGCTACAGGCGATGTATCGTGATACGCCACGCGCCAATATCGATGCATTGCTGTACGGCACCGATCTGCCTTCTCAACCGTTGGAGGTGATCCCGCAGCAACATCTGCATGCGCCGAGCTGCGGGATCACCATCTGGCGTAACCCCGCCAAGCGCCGGGCGCTGCTGGTGAAGCACACGCCCTACGGCGGCGAGCATGACCATTACGATCGGCTGAGCCTGATTCTGTTCAATCAGGGTAAAGAGATCTTGCCCGATCTCGGCACCACCGGCTATGGCGCGCGAATGCACTATGCCTACTACAAAAACAGCGCCACCCATAACACGCTGACGGTGAATCAAACCAATCAACCTCCGGCGGTGCCGCAGGTGCTCCATTATCACCAAGATGCGGCGTTTTGCTGGCTGGATGCGGAAGTGGACTGGCAAAAAGCCCCACCGATGCTGGACAGCCATACCCGGGTGGAATGGGATAGCCAGGCCTATCGCGATATCCGTTTTCGCCGCCGCCTGCTGTGGCTGGAGGGGGCGTTAATCGATATCAGCAGCATAGAAAACCCGCATCAGCAGCAGTTGGACTGGACGCTGCATCTGCCGGGTAAAGCGCTGGACGCCACCGGCAATGCGGCCACTTTCAGCCAGCATGGGCCGCTGGCGGTGATGCACGATGCGCGGGTGACGCCGCTGATCAATAGCCAGCCACGCCATTTTGCGGTTTCGCGTGAGGGGCAAGCACTGTGGCTGCATGGAGATGCCATGCTGTGGCAAGGCGCTGCCCCCGCTAACCCGGCAGTGGCCGATTTAAGCTATCTGACGCTGCGCAGCCATCAGCCACGGGCAGAGTTTATTTGCGTGTGGGATTTTGATAATAAACAGCCGATAACCGACATGCAGGTGAAGCGGGATGGCAGCGGCCTACGCATTCAGATACGGCGCGGTGAGTTCACCCTGGTCGTCGAAGTGAATGACGATGCCGAACAACTACCGCAGATGCACACACGGTAAGATTGTTTTGGCTATACATAACGCCGGTATCTCTGTAACAATCAAAATTGTATGCAAGGGGATCAATAACATGACAACGGGCATTGTGATCGCCGCCGCCGGGCGAGGTGAACGCTTCACCCAGGCCGGTGGCACTGGGAATAAACTCAACGCTGCTCTGCATGGCAGCACGGTGTTTGAACTGACGCTGCGGCAGGCGCTGGCGTCCGGCCTGCCGGTGCAGGTGGTGACCCGGCCAGAAAACCTGCCGGTACAGCACGCCTGTGCCGCGCATCAGGTGCCGGTCACGCTGCTGGCGAGCGGTGGGCTGGGGGAATCTATCGCTGCGGGAGTTGCCGCAACCTCAGATTGGGATGGCTGGCTGATTCATCTGGCGGATATGCCCTTCGTCACGCCAGCGGTATTTCTGCAAGTGGCGAGCGCGTTGCAGCAGCACAGCATCGTTCGTCCTGTCTGCCAACAGCGGCCGGGCCATCCGGTGGGTTTTTCCGCCGCCTGGCGCAGCGCATTGTGCTGCCTGAATGGCGATCGCGGTGCCCGTGAACTCCTCAGCCGCGAACCGGTTTACCTGCTGCCTATCGATCAGCCTGGCATCGTGCAGGATATCGATCTGCCGTCACAGTTACCGCCTAGCTCGTAAGTTGATGCGGTTATCAACCTGATAATCCCCTTATCAGATTGATAAATTATCGCCGTATAGCCTGCTCCTTTGCCCATCAGAACCGCCCTGATTCTGCCAAAAACCAGTATCAACTCACGAAATTTACATTATCCCCGCGAATCAACCGATTATGGCCTGTAAGTTGCTGTTACCCCTCTAGCGATTTTTTCTATCATCAGGGGGCCAATATGGCTTTAGGAGTGTCGCTTAAACGCGTTGATGCAGAAGCTAAAGTCACCGGTCGGGCCCGCTACACTGACGATCTCAGCATGCCCGGCATGCGCTATGCCAAGTATGTCCGCAGCCCGATCGCACACGGCCTGGTTACACGTATTGATACCCAGAAAGCTCTGCAATTGCCGGGCGTAGAAGCCATCTTCACCTATCAGGATGTACCGCAGCAGTGCTTCCCGACCGCAGGCCATGCCTGGTCGCTGGATGCCAATAAGCTCGACGTTGCGGATAAGCAACTGCTGACCGGCCATGTGCGCCACCACGGTGATGGCGTGGCAATTGTGGTCGCCTGCGATCCGCTGACGGCAGAAAAAGCCGCCCTGCTGGTCGAGGTTGAATATCAGGAACTGCCGGTGATGACCACCGCCGCAACTGCGCTGGCGGCCGATGCTCCGTTGCTGCACAGTGGCACCAGCAACCTGCTGAAGCAGCACGCGCTAAAAGGTGGCGATCCTGATGCGGTATTGGCTGCGGCAGAGGTATTGGTTGCTGGTCATTACCGAACGCAGGTGGTGCAGCATTGCCACCTGGAAGGGGTGATCTCTTACGCCTATATGGATCAGATGAAGCGGATAGTGATCGTCTCCAGCACCCAAATCCCCCATATTGTACGCCGCGTGGTCGGCCAGGCGCTGAGCATGCCGTGGTCAGCCATCCGGGTGATTAAACCTTATATCGGCGGCGGTTTTGGCAACAAGCAGGATGTGCTGGAAGAACCGATGTGCGCGTTTCTGACCTGGAAACTCGGCGGCATACCGGTCAAAGTCGAACTAAGCCGCGAGGAGTGCTTTTTAGCCTCCCGCACCCGGCATTCGTTTGCGGTCAACGGCAAGCTGGGCGTGAGCCGCGATGGCATCCTACAAGCCTACAGCCTGGATGTGCTGTCCAACACCGGGGCTTACGCTTCCCATGGCCATTCGATCGCCGCCGCCGGGGCCAATAAAATCGCTTATTTATACCCGCGCATCGCCCTCGGTTACCAGGCCACTACCTATTACTCCAACCTACCCAACGCCGGGGCGATGCGCGGCTATGGCGCTCCACAGGTGACCTTTGCCCTGGAGTGCATGATCGACGAGGCTGCCGCCCAGTTAGGCATGGATCCTCTCGAGTTGCGGATTAAAAACGTTGCCCGCCAAGGGGATACCAATCCGCTGAATCATAAACCAATCCACAGCGCCGGTATTATTGAATGCCTGCTGAAAGGCCGCGAACTGTTTGAATGGGATGCACGCCGCGCCGCCTGCCTGAATCAAACCGGGCCGATCCGCCGCGGCGTTGGCGTGGCTTGCCTGAGCTATGCTTCCAACACTTATCCGGTGGGCGTGGAGATCGCCAGCGCCCGCCTGCTGATGAATCAGGATGGCACTATCAATATGCAGATTGGTGCCACGGAAATTGGCCAAGGCTCCGATACGGTGTTCGCCCAAATGGCAGCAGAAACCGTCGGCGTGCCCTTCTCGTCCATTTATGTTATCTCCACGCAAGACACCGATATCACCGCCTACGATCCCGGTGCCTTCGCTTCGCGGCAAAGTTACGTTACCGCCCCGGCCATTCGCCAAGCCGCTAGTGAACTGCGCGCCAAAATCATCCGGCATGCGGCCACTATGTGCGGCCAGCCCGAGTGGGCACTGGATGTCGTTAATGGCGAAGTAGTGTTTAAAGCTCAGCCGGAAAAGGTGCTGTTCTCGGTGCAACAGGTTTCCATGAGCGCTCATTACGATCAGGAGATCGGCGGGCAACTGATGGCCGAAGTTTCCTGTAAGACCCGCAGCAACCCACCGGCTTTTGGCTGCACCTTTGTCGATCTCACCGTCGATATCCCGCTGTGCAAAGTCACTATCAACAAGATTATCAATCTGCATGACTCCGGCCAGATCCTTAACCCATTGCTGGCCGAGGGCCAGGTGCATGGCGGAATGGGCATGGGGATTGGCTGGACGCTGTTCGAAGAGATGATTATTGACGAGAAAAGCGGCATCGTGCGCAACCCTAACCTGCTGGATTACAAATTCCCGACCATTCTCGATCTGCCCGATCTGGACTGCGCATTTATTGAAACCTATGAACCGCAATCCGCCTACGGGCATAAGGCCTTGGGTGAACCGCCGCTGATTTCACCCGCCCCGGCGATTCGTAACGCCATCTGGCTGGCAACCGGCGTGAAGATAGATGAGCTACCGCTAACGCCAAAAACGCTGTACCGGCATTTCGCGCAAGCGGGCCTGATCGAGTAACAGGAGAACAGCATGTACGATATCGCGCACTATTATCGGGCAGTCAGCATAGGCGATGCTGTGCGGCAATTGGCGGCCGATCCGCAGGCCAAGCTGATTGCTGGCGGTACCGATGTGTTAATCCAATTGCATCATATGAACGACAAATATAGCCACCTGGTGGATATTCATGATTTGGCAGAATTGAACGGCATCAACCTGCTGCCGGATGGCACGCTACGCGTCGGCAGCGGTACTACCTTCAGCCAGATTATCGACTCCCCATTGGTTCAGCGTTACGTCCCCGTGCTGGCCGAAGCCGCCGCGACCATCGCCGGGCCGCAGGTGCGCAACCGAGCCACGCTGGGCGGCAATATCTGCAACGGAGCTACCAGTGCAGACTCGGCTTCACCTTGCGTAGTGATGGAGGCCGATTTGGAGATCGCTACCGTTACAGGGTTGCGCCGCACGCCGTTACTCGGGTTCCATACCGGCCCCGGCAAGGTGGCGCTGGAGCACAGTGAAGTGGTGGTGGCGTTTCTGTTCCAGCCACTGCATTACCAACACTATGGTGCCAGCTATTACAAATACGCCATGCGCGACGCAATGGATATCGCCACCATCGGTTGCGCTGCCGCCTGCAAAGTCGAAAATGGTCACTTCAGCGCGGTGAAAATCGCCTTTGGCGTTGCGGCCCCGACGCCGATCCGCGCACCCAATGCCGAAGCCGCCGCAATTGGCCGCCCGGTTAATGCGCAAACCCTCGCCGCCGTGCGTGAGGCGGTGATGCACGACGTGCTGCCGCGCTCGTCCTGGCGTGCCAGCAAAGAGTTCCGCATGCAAATCATCCGTACATTGGCAGAACGCGTTCTGGCCCAGGCGGCTCAACGCGCCGAAGGAGAGTTATCATGGTGATCAACTGCACGATCAACGGTCGCCGGTATCAGTTCACGGTGGATCCCCGCTGGTCGCTGATGGAGTTACTGCGCCAACAGGGGCTCAACAGCGTCAAGCAAGGGTGCAGCGTCGGTGAGTGCGGAGCCTGTACGGTGCTGATCGATGATATCGCCACCGACACCTGTATTTATCTGGCGGTTTGGGCCGACGGCAAAACGATTCGAACTGCTGAAGGTGAGGTGAAAAATGGCGAACTATCCGCCGTGCAGCAGGCATATGTGAATGCAGGGGCAGTGCAATGTGGGTTTTGTACGCCGGGATTGGTGATGACGAGCACTTCGATGGTGGAACGCTTTCGCGGCAAACGCCTTACCGAGCAGGAGATCCGCCGCGGTCTAGCCGGGAATTTATGCCGCTGCACCGGCTACACCGCGATCGTGAAAGCGGTTCAGCAGGCGCAGTTACTGGATGAAGAAATGCCTGGCTGATTTGTTGACTGAACTCATCGGCAGCGTCTGCGCAGTTTCATACCGCTGACGCTGCCACTACGGTTAATGGTGGATTTTCACCAAATCTTCTGCGGAAAGGCCGGTCAGTTCCATCACCAGAGTGCGATCAAGACCGTTAGCCAGCATGGAGCGGGCGATTTTCAAGGTAGCTTCACGCTCCCCCTCCTGCCGCCCCTCTATACGGCCTTCAATACGACCTTCCTGCCGACCTTTCTCAATGCCTTGTTGTTCGAGTTTCTGTGCAATGGTCATTAATACCTCCTCATGCTGTGGTGCACGTTTTGCCAATTCACGGATAAAGGCTCCCGGTACGGCCGTGTCTCCCACTTGCAGCACATAATTCATCAGTGATGCCAGTTGATCGTCGGTAGTGTATCCGGCCAACAACAATCTGACCAGTTGTTCCAGCAGTTCGCCCAGGTCACGTTGATGTACATGCTTTTGTAGCAGTTCCAAAATCGCCATGCGGCGGTGTTGCATGATGTCATCATCTGGAATGACGGTAACGTCAACCAGCGGGAAGTGACCAGCATAAAGCTGCCTGGCCAACTCGGGGTCACTGAACGCCTCCAGCCAACTCATGGAATAAGGGTAAGGTGTGACCCGCCCATGGTAAAACAGGATCGGAATAACCAGGGGCAGTTGGTCGTGACCGGCCGCCAGATGGCGCTGCATCGCCGCAATAGCATAACGTAGCAAACGGAATGCCATATGTCTGTCGGGGGAGCTTTGATGCTCGATCAAGGCGTAGACATAGCCATCCCCTTCTCCCGCTTTCAGCGAGTAGAGAACGTCAGAGTAATAGGCACGAAGATCGCGCTCGATAAAACTGCCGGACTCTAGCTTTAACGTGTTGAGATCACAACATCGCCGCAGCGCTGGCGGTAAATGCAATTCCAGAAAGTCGCGGGCGGTGTCTGGGTGGGTAAGAAACTGTTTGAATACCGCATCATGCAGAGAGGGTGTGGTGGTTTTTTTCATGTCGGTCATCCTGGACTTAACATGCCCTGAATTTACGACAGGCTGTTACATATTCACATTGTGACCACCAAGATTCCGGTACTGGCTCGCAAAGTCTCTTGAGCAGTAATGCAACAAGCGCAGTGACTGGATGAGGAAATGCCTGGCTGATTTGCTGACCGAACTCATCAGCAGCGTCTGCGCGGTTTCATACCGCTGACGCTGCCACTACGGTTAATGGTGGATTTTCGCCAGATCTTCTGTGGAAAGGCCGGTCAGTTCCATCACCAGAGTGCGATCAAGACCGTTAGCCAGCATGGAGCGGGCGATTTTCAAGGTAGCTTCACGCTCCCCCTCCTGCCGGCCCTCTATACGGCCTTTCTCAATGCCTTGTTGTTCAAGTTTCTGTGCAATGGTCATTAATACCTCCTCATGCTGTGGTGCACGTTTTGCCAATTCACGGATAAAGGCTCCTGGTACGGCCGTGTCTCCCACTTGCAGCACATAATTCATCAGCGATGCCAGTTGATCGTCGGTAGTGTATCCGGCCAACAACAATCTGACCAGTTGTTCCAGCAGTTCGCCCAGGTCACGTTGATGTACATGCTTTTGTAGCAGTTCCAGAATCGCCATGCGGCGATGTTGCATGATGTCATCATCTGGAATGACGGTAACGTCAACCAGCGGAAAATGGCCAGCATAAAGCTGCCTGGCCAACTCGGGGTCACTGAACGCCTCCAGCCAACTCATGGAATAAGGGTAAGGCGTGACCCGCCCATGGTAAAACAGGATCGGAATAACCAACGGCAATTGGTCGTGACCGGCCGCCAGATGGCGCTGCATTGCCGCAATGGCATAACGTAGCAAACGGAATGCCATATGCCTGTCGGGGGAGCTTTGATGCTCGATCAAGGCGTAGACATAGCCATCCCCTTCTCCCGCTTTCAGCGAGTAGAGAACATCAGAGTAATAGGCACGAAGATCGCGCTCGATAAAACTGCCGGACTCTAGCTTTAACGTGTTGAGATCACAACATCGCCGCAGCGCTGGCGGTAAATGCAATTCCAGAAAGTCGCGGGCGGTGTCTGGGTGGGTAAGAAACTGTTTGAATACCGCATCATGCAGAGAGGGTGTGGTGGTTTTTTTCATGTCGGTCATCCTGGACTTAACATGCCCTGAATTTACGACAGGCTGTTACATATTCACATTGTGACCACCAAGATTCCGGTACTGGCTCGCAAAGTCTCTTGAGCAGTAATGCAACAAGCGCAGTGACAGGGTGAGGAAATGCCTGGCTAATTTGCTGACTGAACTTCAATGGCTTCAACACCGGTGCTCACCTCACCAAAAAGAGGTTTGAGATGTTGTTATCAATATCATTGTAAAGGTTGCCCGGTGATAACAGATTCGGGGGTTGACGTTGAGCGCATCATAGCCTGCTGAGCAAGACACCGTTGCCAGGGGCAACCGGCCATGGAGGGCCGGTTGAGGCGATATGAACATGGACGTGAATTGAGCCGACCCGCCCGGCAATGGGAGCGCAGCGAAGGCACCCGCGTAGCGGGCAGGTCATGTTAAGCGTGGGCGCGGGTGCAGGGCCCCGCCTTGGGCCCTGCAATTGCCAATCACTGTCGTTTCATAGAATGACACTCTGTTTATGGCAATTCCCATAACACCTTGCATACATAGACCAAGCCGTTGTGAACAAGAACGACCACAGAGAAAAAACTCAATCAAATCGCCCATCCCCCGGCATAAAACGCCACCAGTGCCGCCGCGATAATCACCGTACCGATATTCAACTTACGCCACTCGTTCGAGCAGACGCGGCCAATCACCAGCGTGCTGAAACCCAGCATAATGCCGGTAACAATATTACAGGTCAGCACGATAAACACCGCGCACACCAAGCCGGACATCGCATCCACAAAGTCATCGAAATCCAGCTTGGCAACGTTGCTCAGCATCAGCAGGCCAACATACATGAGCGCTGGCGCAGTGGCGTAGCCAGGCACCAGGTAAGATAGCGGTGACAAAAACAGCATCAGCAAGAACAACACGCCCACCACCGCTGCGGTGATGCCGGTTTTCCCCCCGGCCGCCGTTCCCGCAGCGGACTCAATGTAAACCGCCGCCGGTGAGGCGCCGACCAGCGCGGAGAACATGCTGCTCATCGAGTCAGCGGTTAGCGCCCGGCCTCCGTTGATGATCTGCCCATCTTCGTCCAATAGATTGGCCTGCCCGGCTACCGCGCGGATGGTGCCGGTGGCATCAAACACCGCCGTCATCACCAACGCCAGCACGCTCGGCAACACCAACGGGCTCAGCGCACCTTTGATATCCAGGCTGAAGATCAGCGACTGGCCGTCCGGCCCGCTCAGGCTCGGCAATGCAAATAGCCCCTGATATTTCACATTCGGATCAAAGATCAGCCCGACCACGGAAATGCCGACGATCACCAATAAAATCCCACCCGGCACGCGCAGCTTCTCCAAACCAAGGATCACCGCCAGCCCAAGCAGCGACATCATCACCGGGAAAGAAGCAAATGATCCCAGCGCTACTGGCAACCCCTCCAGCGGGTTTTTGATCACCATACCGACACCGTTGGCGGCAATCAGCAGCAGGAACAGACCGATGCCAATCCCGGTGCCATGGGCGATGCCCATCGGCAGGTTACGCAAAATCCACGAACGCACGCCGGTCACCGAAATGGCGGTAAACAGCAGCCCCATCAGGAAGATCGCCCCCAACGCTACCGGAACGCTGATATGCTGGCCCAGCACCAGGCTGAAAGCGGTAAACGCCGTCAAAGAAATGGCGCAACCGATGGCCATTGGCAGATTGGCCCACAGCCCCATCACCAATGAGCCGACACCGGCCACCAGGCAGGTGGCCACAAACACCGCCGCAGGCGGGAAACCGGCCTTGCCCAACATGCCGGGCACCACGATCACCGAATACACCATCGCCAGAAAGGTAGTCAGCCCTGCCAGCACCTCCTGCCGTATACTGCTGCCCCGCGCGGTAATGTTAAAATAGGCATCTATCGAACGGGTTGCTTTCTCTGACGTCACCTGCGAAAAATGATTAGACATTGCTATACCCTCTGAAGGTCTGCATTCGTTATCAGCTACGCTTCTTTAAGTGCGTTCATACACCAACCGGCCATCCACATAGGTACGATAAATCGACCGGTCATCCCCTAGCGTCATCATGACAAATAGCTTATCGATCAAGGTTGTTGAGTTGTCGTAGCGCAGCTGTTGCAGCGGCGTGGCCGTGGGTTCCAGCACTACGAAATCGGCCTCTTTACCGACGTTAAAATTACCAATAGTCTCTGCCAGCCCGAGCGCATCGGCACCGCCCAGCGTAGCCAGATAAAACGCCTCATAGGCCGACAGCCGATAGTTCTGGAGCTGCATCACCTTGTAGGCTTCGTTCAGCGTTTGCAGCATATTGAAGGTGGTTCCCGCGCCGATGTCAGTGCCCATCCCCACCTTGATTTTTTTCCGCCAGGCATTTTGCAGATTGAATAAGCCGCTGCCGAGATACAGGTTGGAGGTCGGGCAAAACGCAATGGAAGAATGGGTATCGCGCAGGCAATCCCATTCGGCGTCTTCCAGGTGAATGCAGTGGGCAAACACGCTGTTTTTGCCGGTCAAACCGTAATGATGGTAAACATCCAGATAGCTTTTACGCTCCGGGTACAAGGCTTTCACCCAGGCGATTTCTTCTTTATTTTCCGATAAGTGGGTGTGCAGATAGGTATCCGGGTACTCCTGCCGCAGGCGCTGGGCCATCGCCAGTTGTTCTGGCGTCGAGGTCGGCGCAAAGCGCGGAGTGATGGCATACAACAGGCGGCCATTGCGGTGCCAGCGCTCAATTAACGCCTTGCTCTGGGTATAGCTGCTTTCAGCGGTGTCCAACAGATAGTCCGGTGCGTTGCGATCCATCATCACCTTGCCCGCGATCAACCGCATATTGATGTGATGCGCCGCCTCAAACAGCGCCTCTACCGATTCGGGATGCACGGTGCCAAAAACCAGCGCGGTGGTGGTGCCATTACGCAGCAGTTGTTTGATGAAAAAGGCCGACATTTCACGGGCATATTCCAGGTCGTTGTAGCGTTTTTCTGCCGGGAACGTGTGCTTGTTCAGCCAGTCCAGCAACTGTTCGCCATAGGCTCCCACCATTTCACATTGCGGATAATGAATATGGGTATCGACAAATCCCGGCACGATCATTTTGCCACTGTAATCACGCACCCGGATGCTGGCGGGGATCCGGTGATGCCCGTCTGCCCAGGTGCCAAACCAGTCCACATGACCATTACGGATTAACAACAAACCGTCTTTGATAAAACGCAGATGGCCTTCTATTTCTTCAGGGCACTGCACGGTGCGGGTAATATCCAAAAAGCTGCCACGCACAGCCTTGATTAAGGGTTCACACTCCATACCAACATTCCTTATAAACGGGTGACGTTAATCCGTATTTTTTTCCGCAGAGGTGATTTCCAATTCGGCGGAGCCTACGCGGCGGCCTTCGTTATTATTCAGCGGTATCAGCAAGTTCAGGAAAATAGCCGTCAGCCCACCGGCACAAATCGGGTTTTCCACCAGAACGTAAATTGAGGCGGGTAGTACGCGGAACACTTCCGGATCGTAAGAAACACCCAGGCCCAACCCCAAAGAGGTGGCGACAATAATGGTTTCTCGGCGGTTTAATCCGTTGGAAATAATGATGCGGATCCCAGCGATTGCGATCATGGAAAACATCAGCGTCATCGCGCCGCCCAAGACCGGGGCCGGAATGGTGGTAAAGAAGCGGCCAATCACCGGGAATAACCCCAGAACGACCAGAATCACCGCGATAAATTTGCCAACGTGGCGCGAAGCAACGCCGGTCATTTGAATCACGCCGTTATTCTGGGCAAAGGTAGTCAGCGGTAATGACCCGAGCATGGTGGCAATCACCGATACCAAACCGTCGGCCAGCACACCACCGCTCAGGCGCGAGGTATATTCTTCCCCTTTAATGGGCCGGTTGGACACCATTGCCGTGGCGGTAATATCCCCCACAGCTTCCAACACGCTCAGCAAATAGATGGTGCCTGCCACCAAAAAGGCGTGCAGATCAAACGAGAAGCCATATTTAAACGGCACCGGAACGGTGATCAGCGGCAGGTTCTGCATCACGGTAAAATCGACCATGCCCAAACACAGCGCCACCACATAGCCGACGATAATCCCGATGGCGATACCGCCCATGCGCAGCAGTGCGTTTTGGCAGCAGTTAAAGGCGATCACCACCAGCAGCACCAGTAGGCCAACGCCGATGCTTTCATAATTGCCAAAGGTACCGCTGCTTTTGGCGGAAAAACCGCCGCCGAAGTCGATAATCCCGACCTTGATCAGGCTCAGGCCAATCATCAGCACCACAATGCCGCTGACCGTTGGCGTAATCACCCGCTTCAGATAAGGCAAAATAAACGAGGAGCCCACGACCAGAAAAGCCCCGACAAAAGAGACACCGAGCAAGGTGGAAAGCATTGCTTCCACATGCAGGCCGTCGGCTTTCATGGTGCTGCCTAAGGCGATCATCACCGTGACAAAAGAGAAGTTAACCGATTGGATCGACAATAAACCGGAGCCAATGCGGCCATAGCGGTTCACCTGTAACCAGGTACCAATACCCGAAGCAATCATCGCCATTGAAACCAGATAGGCAGTGACGTCTGGCGGCAATGCCAGCGCGGTACCAACAATTAATGCCGGAGCCACCATCGGCACAAAAATGGCCAGCAAATGGGTAATCGCACTAATAACACTTTGGTTAAACGGCGGCTTATCATCGACGTGATAAATAAGATCGCTGCTTGCGGTAGGTATATCAGACATCTCTTTACTCCCTTCCAGTAAATTTGATCATCTGATTCAATAAACACGCGTTAACTGCTCCACGCCCTGCACTTTCGCCATGTTAAATCCGCCGGCTAACCTGAGTAATACCGGTCAGTTAAGACCAACCAACTCCCTCTCCTTGGGGAGAGGGGAAGATCTCCGCACGACAAGCCCCTCACCCCGGTCCTCTCCCACAGCGAGAGGGGGCGCCACTGTCAGCATTGTGCGAAATGAGTATGCACTTTTCTACTTAAGTGACCGGCATTGGGCCCGCCTGAGCATTTTTACTTCGCTCATTGTCTTTATGGCGGCAATAACAGTATTGAATCGCTTTGCCCGTCGCATTGTTAATTACACGACGGGCATCTAGGCTCACGCTGACACTTTATTTAACCCCCTCAGAACTTTCTCCGGTGTGAAATGCCATTCACGCAGCCAAACGCCGCAGGCATCATGAATCGCCATGGCGATGGCCGGAGCCGCGCCGTTAACGCCGATTTCAGAGATCGATTTAGCGCCGTATGGCCCCACCTGATCGTCGCTCGGCACCAGGAAGGCCTGGAAGTCGAGCGGGATATCGCCAATCTTCGGCGCGCCGTAGCTTTGCAGGTCACGGGTGATCGGCACCCCTTGGCGATCGTAGATAATCTCTTCCGACATGCTGTGGCCGATGGCGCGCATTGATGCGCCATAAATCTGCCCCAGCGCCAGTTCCGGGTTCACCGGCGTGCCGCAGTCCAGCAAGGCGTAGAACTTATCCAGCCGGATCTCGCCGGTGCGCGTATTGACTGCCACTTCGGCGAAGTTGGCCCCGAACGGGAAGGCAAAATCAGAGGAAATGTAGCTTGCGGTGGCCACCAGGGTGCCAAAACCGGTGCCGGTCTCTGCTTTATGGGCGATTTGCGCGAATGACACTTCACCCTGTTTGCCCCGCACCACGCCGGGTGCCGCCAGTGCCACATCGGCTTCCGGCTCACCCAACATCTGCGCGCCGTGGAACAGGATTTTTGCCCGAAGATTCTCCGCCGCGTTTTTCGCCGCGTTGCCAGAGAAGCAAGTACCGGACGAAGCATAAGCCCCTTTATCAAACAGGGCGTGATCGGTATCGCCCGAGATCACGTGCACATCGGCAAACGGGCAACACAGCACTTCGGCCGCCAGCTTACCGACCACCGTATCCAGCCCAGTGCCGATATCCGCGCCACCGGAGTGGACGATAAAGGTGCCGTCCGATTCGAGCTTAATCATGCAGTTAGCCTGATCGATATCTGGGATACCGG
The DNA here is from genome assembly GCF_057180605.1 of Serratia sp. HNCC26DJ206. Lineage (NCBI taxonomy): Bacteria > Pseudomonadati > Pseudomonadota > Gammaproteobacteria > Enterobacterales > Yersiniaceae > Serratia > Serratia sp. HNCC26DJ206. Next base: position 112,720 of record NZ_JBXUGP010000001.1, on the reverse strand, counting down.
ATTTCTGCATGATAATCGCGACGCCACGGCCAACCTGCCAGTCGCCGGTTTTCGCCTTCGGCGAGTTCCAGCGGATCAGTTCGCGCCCTTTGCGCAAGATCGGCTCCAGCGCGCAGCTGGCGGCGCTGGGCACCGAGGTCGGCATTTTGCCTTCGCCGATCGCCCCAAGGATCTTCAGTTCCTGCCCTTCTACCACCCGGTTAAGCTCAATAATCTCCAGCGGATCGCGCCCCAGTTTTTCGGCCAACTCGGCCAAAATCATGGTCAGGGCAAAGTTGCCCTTCGGCGCGCCGTAGCCCTGATAAGCACCGTTCGGGCAGATGTTGCTGTAATAGGTGGTCACCTGGAAATTGACGTTTTCGCACGGATAGAGCGGCAGCGACAGCGCCGGGCCGTTGCTGGGCACCGTCAGCGCGTGGTTGCCGTAAGGGCCGGTATTGGCGAGGAAATTCATGTCGATCGCCGTCAGGCGGCCATCTTTTTTCGCACCGATCTTCACCTTCACTTTGGCCACGTGGCGCGAGGTATTGCTGATAAACTCCTCTTCTCGGGTGTAATGGAAATAGACCGCGCGGCCGGTGACGCAGGTGGCCCAGGCACAGACCTCTTCCAGCAGGATGTCCTGCTTGGAGCCAAAACCGCCGCCCACGCGCTCTTTGATCACATGCACTTTGTGCTGCTTCAGCCCGACAATGCGCGCTACCTGGCGGCGCAGGTGCCAGGGCACCTGGGTTGAGGCGTGGATCACCAGCCGATCGCCATCCATATAGGTGTAGCAAACGTGTTTTTCTGCCGGGCACTGCTGCACCTGTTTGGATTCATAAGTGCGTTCCAGCACCACATCCGCCTCGGCAAAACCCTGATCCACATTACCGATGTGCCCATGGACTGCGGCAGCAATATTGCTATGCGGTTTAGCGCCAATCGGGAAGTTGATCGTCAGATGTTCACCGGCGCGCTGCGCAGAACTCCGATTCTGCTCGGCCAAATCGGCGGGTGCGCCGTTGACGTAAACAATCGGTTCATCGTGCACCAGCGGTGCGCCTTCCGCCATCGCCTCATCAATCGACATCACCGGCTGCAACACCTGGTATTCGACCTCAATCAACGCCAGCGCGGCCAGCGCGATCGCTTCGCTTTCGGCTACCACCGCCGCTACCCGGTCGCCCACATGGCGCAGTTTCTGGCCAAACATCCGGCGATCCAGCGGCGAAGGCTCCGGCGCGCTCTGCCCGCCGGGGGTGTAGTAAATATCTGGGCAATTGAGATAGGTGATCACATGCACCACCCCCGGCAGCGCTTCGGCTTGGCTGACGTCCAGGCGGGTAATCAACGCATGGGGGTGCGGGCTGCGCAGCATCTTGATGATGCAAGCATTACGCGCCACGCGATCTTCAACATAGCAAGGCTTGGCCTGCACCATTTTCGCCGCGTCCACTTTCGGGCACAGTTTGCCAACCACGTTGAGATCGCTACGAAACTCGGGGGCCGCCGGAGCCTGGAACTCAGGGTCGCTGCGACGCGCTACCGCCAATGCCACCACCTGATAAAATTGCTGATAACCGGCATCGCGGCTGAACAGCCCCGATAGCGCATCGTCGATCTGCGCTCGCGTTGGCGCTGCGATGCGCTCTAACAAATCCGTCAGGATCAGCGCCGCCGCCGGATCGTTATAGCCGGACTGAACAATCCCCACGTCCACCATCGCCTGTTGCAGCAGGCTAAGCTGGTTCCAGCTGCCAAGCGCTTCTGCGGTGGTGACCACCGCGCCGTCAAGTTGGGCGGCAATCAGCAACGAGGCGTTAACCACCACGCCGTTAAACAGAATCGCATCCGAACCGCTAAAGCCGAATCCGTCATCGCTATCGCGGACCGAATGCATCCCCAGCTTAAACAGCAGTTGCTGCACGTTTTCGCCGGGTTGGCACTGTATCTCTTGCGCGCTGTCATTGAGCGTAAAGCGAATATTCATCATTGTTCCCCTCCTGACGCCTGGCAACTGGCGAGCAGATCGGCCACTACCACCCCGCTGATATAGCGTTTATAGGCCACGCTGCCGCAGAGATCGTCTTTCGGAGCCACCGCCTCGGCCACCACCTTCTCCAGCGCCGGGCCGCTCAGGCCGATTTGCTCGGCATCGCGCAGGCGGCTTGGCCGCACCACCACACCGCTCAGGGCGATGCGCACCTTTGATTGTGCATCGCAGGAAACGGCGGCGGTCAGCACCGTCAGCCCGGCCGCCGAACGCGCAACCTTGCGCGTGGCGCAGCAGCGGTAAGGATCCGGCAGCACCAGCTTCAGCAATAACTCCTGGTGGTAACCCGCCAGATAATCTTCCAGCGCGAGGGTATTCCCGCAGCCAATCACCACTTTGGCGCTCAGCGCCAGCAGCACCGGCAACAGCACCGAATCTTTAGGTGCGGCGGCGATTTCACCGCCTAACGTAGCCTGATTACGAATATGGCGCGAATAGACAAAACCCAGCGCCTCACGCAGCGCCTGCGGGATCAACGCCGAATCGATTAACTTCTGTAAGCTGATGGTGGCCCCGATATGCAGTTCACCCTGTTGCCAACTGACCTGATCCAGCCCCAGTTGCGATAGCGCAATGGCGATCTTTCTATGGGTCTTGGTCGGCGTGGCGTTTAACTTGCTGCCGCCGCCGAAGTACACCGCCTCATCAAGAAACTGGCGTTTCAGTTCCAGCGCCTGCTGCACCGATTCCGGTCGATAAAATTGCTCAATCATTTTTCACCCTCATCAAGGTCAACCGCCCCGAACGTCGCGGGCGGCAACCTGCTTAGTTCAAGGCATCCATACGCTGCCATAGCTGGGCCGCAACCTTGCGCGCCTCGGCGTAAAGCGGTTCAACATCGAATGGGAATTTGCCGTCCTGGTAGACCATATTGCCTTCCACCATCACGCTGTTCACGCTGCTGGCTCCCATACCGAAAGCCAGGTGACCACCGATATTCTGCGCCGCCAGCGGCGTGGGTGACGGGTAATCACAGATGGTGAGATCCGCTTTGTAACCTGCCGCCAGGCAGCCGAACCGGGCACCAAAGTTACGTGCCAGCAGTTGGTTGCCGTTCGCCAGAAAGCGGGCAAAGCTGTCTGGCCACAGCGTTCCACCGGCATCGCGGTGTTTGAAGTAGGCAAACTTCAGCTCTTCGAACATGTCGGAACCAATGCCGTCAGTGCCGAGCGCCAGGTTGCGGTACTGTGGCAGTTGATGGTTGTAACCGACATGGTTATTCATATTGGAACGCGCGTTGTGCACCAAGAAGGCATCATGCTGGTTGATCAGCTCGATATCGGCGGCAGAAAGATACAGGCCGTGAGCCACCAGCGTTTTAGCGCCGAGCAGATCGTACTGCGCCAGCCGCGCCATCAGATCTTGGCCGTACTTGTCGTGACTGTGTGACACATCATAGCGGTCTTCGGCAGCGTGAATATGCAGCCCGCGCCCGGTGCTTTGCACCGCTTCGCGTAGCATCGCCAACCCGGCATCGGCCACGGTAAACGGCGCGTGGGCACCGATATGCGCCTCCACCAGATAGGGTTCCTTACCGGCGGCTTTGGCGGTGTCGATCAGGTTTGCAAAGGCGATATTCTCCTCAACTCCGGCCTGCAACTCACGATTGCCGCCGTTGCGATCGGTAGTTTCAAAACAGGTCATGCCGCGCAGCCCGGCCTTGATAAAGCCCGCGCGCAGGGTTTTCAGCGATCCGGCGATAAAGTTCGGTGAGGCGTGGTGGTCGATCACTGCGGTACAGCCGCTCTTGATCGCTTCCAGCGAGCAGATCAGGCCGCTGTAATACAGCGATTCTTCATCCAGCGCGCGATCCAGCCGCCACCACAGGTTTTTCAACGTAGAGATAAAATCCGGGCACGGCGCGATGTTAGCCATAATGCCGCGCGACAGACCGGAGTAGAAATGGTTATGGGCGCAAACAATGCCCGGCATCACCAGCTTGCCATGCATATTGCGGGTTTCCGCCTGCGGATATTTTGCCGCCAGCCCATGACCCACCTCTTTGATCAACGCCCCTTCAATGGCGATGTCGATCCCCTGCTGAACGCTGGCGGGCTCAAGCTGCACGGCGGTAGCATTAGTTAAGATCAGCATAATTACACCTCCACCTGACCCAGCAGATAATGATGATGGGCATATACCTGGTTGATGATGTGGCCCATCTCTTCCAGCTCCGGCGGCACCTGCTGAAGCTGACCGTTATCCCCCAACTGCAGTTGATATATATTGTCCCCCAGGCGCACGCTGACCTGCTGACCGTTCACCAGAAAACCGGCGTTGGTGCTGTTGGCAAAGTCCTGCGGCAGGTTAAAGATGGTGACCTTGTCTTTATAAGGCTTGCCCTGCCATGGGCAGAACTGGGCGCAGTTGCCACATTCGTTGCAGTAGGCATCCAGATGCAGGGTTTGGAAACGATCGCGGAAGCCCGGAATCGCGATCGACACGTTGGCGCGGTTCGGGCAAACATCAACACACTTGCTGCACACGTAGTTGCATTCCAGGCAGCGCTGCGCTTCCTGTGCCACAAAGGCTTCGCGCTCCGCCTTGTCCACCACCGCCACCGCAATCGCCCCTTTGCGGCGATAGATTTCCGCCGGATCCACATTCGACCAATATTTGTCTTGGTGATGGGTGTTGACACTCTCCCGCGCCAGCACCGTTTCTGCCGCGCTGCGGGCGCTGCCGATGGCAGCGACGATCGATGACGGGCCACGCTGCACATCGCCGATCAGGAACACATTCGCCCGCGTGGTTTCGCCGGTCGTGATATTCACCTGCGGGTAACCGGCCTCATCCAGCGGAACCCCCAGCTTGCGCAGCACTTCTTCATCCGCCTGTTCACCAATCGCGGTGATCAGCGCGTCAATCTGCAAGGTAAGGGTTTGTTCGGTAGCCACCGGGCGACGGCGGCCCCGTTCGTCCGGCTCACCCAGTTCCATCACTCTGGCAGTTAAGGTGCCGTTGGCATCGAAATGTTCCGGGTTGGTGAGAAACATAAACTGCACCCGATCTTCCACCGCCTCCAGATACTCTTCGCGGTAGGCCGGCATTTCGTTCAGCGTGCGGCGATAGAGCACCGTGACATCCTGCACGCCCGGCACTTTCAGCGCGGCGCGGGCGCAGTCCATCGCCGTATTACCCGCACCGACCACCGCCACGTGTTTACCCAGGTTCAGCGGTTTGCCTTGATTGAAATCGCGCAGAAACGGCAAGGATTTGTAGACGTTGCGGTTATTGCCTGCCAGCTTCACGCCGCTGTTTTTGTCGGTGCCGATGCCGATAAATACGTAGTCGAAGCCCCGCTGTTGCAGCTTATCCACCGTCAGATCGGGATCGCAACCATAGACAAACTTCACGCCGTGCGCGGCAACAAAATCGATATCATGCTGAATCACCTCAGCCGGAATGCGGAATTGCGGAATGATATTTTTCACCACGCCGCCAGCATTAGGCTCACGCTCAAACAGCGTGACCTGATAACCCGCGCGCGCCAGAAAGTAACCGGCGGACAGCCCCGCCGGGCCTGCGCCCAAAATCGCCACCGGGTGCTTGCTGCCGGAGCCCGCAGGCTTGTGCCAACGGCGCTGGTATTCGTCCCAACCCTTCTCTAACGCTACCTTTTTCAGCTCACGAATGTTCAGTGCGCTGTCGTAATCGATGCGCGTACAGTTGTACTGACATTGGTGATCGCAAATATGGCCAGTGATGGCAGGCAAAGCGTTGCGCTGATAAATCAGTTCCAGCGCGTCAGCATAGCGCTGCTCACCCAGCAGGCGGATATATTCCGGGATATCCTGTTTGATGGCGCAGGCGCTAACACAGGGTGCCACGTAACAGTCGATCATCGGCAGCAGGCCACCGGCGTCGATGCTGTCCTGCGCTTTCCAATGTTTCTGGGTGTATTCCATGCTGACGGCTTTTTCCGCCAGCGCTTCCAACTTGGCGACATCAATGCGCGTCATCTGCCAGCATTCTGACTGCTCCAGTTCACGCAGGCATTCGGTCTGGCGTAAATAGCCGCCGGGCTTCAGCAGATCGGTAGCCATGGTGATCGGCCGGATGCCGGTTTCAAAAATATCGCGGATATTAAATTTGCTGGCCCCGCCGGAATAGGAGATCGGCAGTTCGCCGTTAAACTCGCGCGACAGTACCGCCGCCACGTTGATAGACAGCGGGAATAGCGCGCGGCCAGACATGTACATCTCTTCGCCGGGCAGCGCACCTTTATGGTTGATGGTTCCCAGGGTGTTGGTCAATTTCACCCCAAAGCCCAGCTTGTGCTGTTTACCCAGCGCCACCAGGCGGCGCAGCATGGCTACCGCTTGATCCAGCTTGAGATCGTGCTCGAAGGATTCCTCTTTCAGGCCAACATAGTCAAAACCGCAGGTATCCAGAATCGCCCGCACGCGCTGATAACCCAGCAGCGTCGGGTTTAATTTCACAAAGGTATTCAGATGTTTCTCTTCCAGCATATAACGGCAGATAGCTTCGATTTCATTTGGCGGGCAACCGTGCATGGTGGAAAGGGTAATTCCGCTGACTAATTGCACAGGAATTGCGCCCGGTAATTGACTTAATGCGCTGCGCTGGGCAGATAAATCGAACTGGGTAATAAAATCATCATTGCTCACCCATTCCCTGAGGGTTTTGGCATATTCGGCGTATTTCGGCTGCTGCGCGGAATTGATCATATTATGGATAAACGCCTGCATCGGCGGTTGTTTGATCCCGTCGAGGTTATAGCCCACGCTCATATTAAAAATAAAGGATTTACTTTCCCCTTTCTCGCGGGGATCAAACATCGCTTCCAGCAGATGTAAGGCAAACCAGGCTTTTAAATATTCGTCATAGGCCTTTAGCAGAGTAAATTCTGTCGACCATTCGGTGTTAAAGCATTCATCTTCCGCATCGATACAGGGTTTTTCAATCTCCAAGCGGTCAAGAATTTGTACGGTTTTTAATTCAATAAACCGCCCGCCGGTCAGCCAGGAGACGATAATATTCTGCGCCAATTGCGTATGCGGGCCAGCCGCCGGGCCGAGCGGAGTTTCGCAGCTTTCATTGAAAACGTTAATCTGCCGATCGTCACGTTTGCGATAAAACTGCTGTTCCGGAATACCAAAGATGGAGCGATTCTCATGATATTCCTCGAAAATCCGGGTTAGCAGCGCCTTGAACGGAACCGGACGCATGATATCTCCCATAGCTTATCTCCTTGCGACGAAATGCCTGAATGGTGATTAGGCAAAAACCGGCTCGCGGTTTTCCACCTCGGTTAGGCATAACGCAGCAACAATCAGGCCAAATCTCACCGCGCCGCTGCGTACTGATAAAATTCGTGAGGCAGTTCTAATTGTTATTTTTATTTGTGAAGAAGCTCACAGGTGCAAGTGAGAATAAAAATCAGTGCCTACTGATGCTCAATGGCAGCGATTCACCCTATAGGGTGAATTATCAAAAAAGAACCTCTCAATATCACTTTGATACGCTGAAATGCACTATCGGATAAAATCGTGAGCGCAATCGATAAAGTATGAATGATCAATAAACCTCGATTACATCAAACAATTCGCGCGATTAAACCGTCAATCAGAAATAAAAAACGGCATATTAATTAATGGTGATATTTAAGATTAGCCTGCATCCCTTCACCCCAAGGGATAGGGAATTAATACAGCTTATGGATATAAGCCCAGACGGCTCCCTCGCCCCGTGGGAGAGGGTTAGGGTTAGGGTTAGGGTTAGGGTTAGGGTAAGGGCCGTTTGGCATATTGCTGGTTAGCATTCTTTTTAACTCGAGATATTTATGAACCCAACCTTCAGGGAGTTATTCAGTGAAGAATATCAACGCTTGGATAATGGCAAACCACTGTTGATTAGCCTGATTGGTGCCGGTGGCAAAACCAGCACTCTGCTGTGGCTGGCGCAGGCGTTCTATCAACAGGGTAAACGGGTGTTGTTTACCACCACCACCAGGATGTATCGCCCGGACCCCGCTACTTATCATCAGCTGTTTATCGGTAAGCAACCTATCTCCAGCGCTAAACCGGTGATTATCGCCAGTTTTAGCCATTACCAGCCGCAAAATAACAAGGTCGTCGGCTTTAGCGCCGAGCAGATCGACGAGATTAAGCGGCAAGGGGAATTCGATGTGATCTTGGCAGAGGCCGACGGCTCGCACGGTTTGCCGCTAAAAGCCCCGGCAAGGCATGAACCTTGCATTCCCTCCAGCAGTGATTGTGTTATCGCGTTAACCGGCGGTCAGGTGATTAATCGCCCTGCCGATCCGCAGCAGATTCACCGCTGGGAGATATTCTCGGCGCTGACCGGGATCGCTGCCGGTGAACCGCTCGACTGCCGGGCGTTCCGTACCTTGATCGCCCACCCGCAAGGGATGTTCAAAGGTACGCCAGCCGATACGCGCCGGATTTGGCTGATCAATCAGTGTTCTCATTCTGATAATCAACCCGATCCCGCTTGGCTTGCGCTGTTGCGGCAAGATGCGGTGCTCAGTGCCATCTGGTTTGGCGCCGTGCAGCAGAACCCGCCAATCCATCACTGCTTGCGACGCCTAACACTCTAATATTTTTGAAGTTACTGATGAGGTCAGCATGAATATCTTCGCCGAAGCTGCACGACTAGAAGAAGAAAACCGGCCCTTTGCACTCGCCCAGATTATTGAAAGCCGTGGTTCTACGCCGCGCCATTCCGGGCAAATGTTGGTGATGGCCGATGGCAGCTGTATTGGCACCATCGGTGGCGGCATGATTGAACGGCTGGTGATTGAGCAGGCTATTTCTGCCATTAGTGAACGCAAAGCTAGGGTGTTTCATGGCCGGATGGCGCGCAACGGCCAGGACGCGGTGGGTTCCGACTGTGGCGGTGCGATGTCGGTTTATATTGACGTTCACGGCCTGCGCCCGCGCCTGGTGTTGATCGGCGCTGGGCACGTCAACCGCGCCATCGCCAGCGCCGCCAAGCCTTTGGGGTTCGATATTCACGTTACCGATATCTATCCCGCCAGCCTTGATGCCGCCCTGTTTCCGCCGGGCACTACCTTGGTACATGGCGAGAGCTTCCCTGCCGCCATCAGCAAGATGAATATCGAACCCGGTAACTTCGTGATCGTCGCCACCAACAATCAGGATTGCGAAGCATTAAACGCGTTGATCGGCCAACCGCTGCGCTATCTGGGGCTGCTCGCCAGCCGCCGCAAAGTGCAGACCTTTACCCATTTGCTCCGGCAACGCGGCATCAGCGAGGCCGATCTTGCCAGATTACATGCCCCGATCGGCTACAACATCGGCGCAGAAACGCCGGAAGAGATCGCCATCAGCGTGTTGGCGGAGCTGTTACAGATTAAAAACCAGTCGGCAGGCGGGTTGATGAAAGAGGATATCCGGCTGACACGCGACAAGCTGGTGGTGATCCGTGGGGCGGGTGATATCGCCACCGGCGTGGCGCTGCGGCTTTATCATGCCGGTTTTCAGGTGATCATGCTGGATATTGCCCAGCCCACCGCCATCCGCCGCACGGTGGCCTTTGCTCAAGCAATGTTTGACGGCCAAGCCTGCGTTGAAGGGGTAACCGGCCGCCTGGCAAAAGACGTCGATGAGGCTTTCGAGATGATCAACCGTGGCGAAATTCCACTGCTGATCGACGGCAATGCACAGTGCCTGGAGCAGCTCAAACCGCGCTTTCTGGTAGATGCAATTCTGGCCAAGCAAAACCTCGGTACTCATCGCAATATGGCGCCGATTACCGTCGCTCTCGGCCCCGGTTTCAATGCCGGGCAGGATTGCGACGCGGTGATTGAAACCCATCGCGGTCATGAACTGGGGCGGGTGATTTACCAGGGCTATACCCACCCGAATACCGGCATCCCCGGCAATATCGGCGGCCATACCGCCCGCCGGGTGATCCGCGCACCTGCGGACGGCGTGATGCACTGCTGCGTGGCGCTGGGGGATTTGGTGCAGGAAGGGGATATTATCGCCCACTGCGGTGAAACACCGGTGATCGCACCGCTTTCCGGCATGGTGCGCGGGCTGTTGCAGGCTGGGCTGGAGGTGAAAACCGGCTGTAAGATCGGCGATATCGATCCGCGCGGTGCACAAGCGGATTACACGACGGTGTCGGATAAAGCGCGGGCGATTGGTGGTGCGGTGCTGGAAGCGGTCATGAAATTGGGGCGGGGGTAATTCATTAGGCCACATCAGTGTTTGTCTATGTAAGGTCGGTGTAATGGGAATTGCCGTAAATAGAGCGTAATTCTATGAAATAACAATGGACGGCAATTGCAGGGCCCAAGGCGGGGCCCTGCACCCGCGCCAACGCTTAACATGGCCTGCCCGCTGCGCGGGTACCTTCGCTACGCCCCCGTTGCCGGACGGGTCGGCTCAATTCACGTCCCTGTTCATATCGCCTCAACCGGCCCTCCATGGCCGGTTGCCCCTGGCAACGGTGTCTTGCTCAGCAGGCCATGATGCGCTCAACGTCAACCCCCGAATTTGTGATCACCGGGCAACCTTTACAATGATATTGATAGCAACATCTCAAACCCTCTTTTTGGTGAGGTGAGCACCGGTGTTGACGCCATTGAAGGCGCCGAACGGAGACACGGCGCATAGGCCGTCATGCGCTGTGGCGGAGTGAGACAAATCTGCCGGGAGCAGATTTGAACGCTGCTTGCAGCGGCCCCGAAGGGGCGAGGCCCAGGGATGGGCCGAGTACTAGCCGCGCAGCGGCCGCCTGATATGGCAAGGGCCGGGGTGCAGGGGGCTGGCTCTTGAGCCCCCTGCTCGGGCGCGCTCACCACGTTGCCAAGTGAACACAACATGTTTAGCGACCGAAAATAGATACTCGCGCCCCCGTCTTAAGATATGAACAATATAGCCACTACAAGCTAATCACCGTCCCCGTCTTCCCTTCAATACCCAGTTGCGCCTTGCTCAACACCGTAATTAACGCCTCACGCCCCGGTTTAGACTCGGCAAACGCCACCGCCGCCTCCACCTTCGGCAGCATCGAGCCTTTGGCGAAGTGCCCTTGCTCGATAAAGCGCTGAGCATCAGCCACACTCAACTGCTCCAGCCACTGCTGCTCCGGCTTGCCAAAATTAATCGCCACCTTTTCCACGGCGGTGAGAATGATCAGCATATCGGCATCAATCATCTCAGCCAGTTTGGCGCTGGCCCAGTCTTTATCGATCACCGCACTGGCCCCTTTCAAATGGTTGCCTTCACGTATCACCGGGATGCCACCGCCGCCAACGGTGATCACCACCTGCCCGGCGGCCATCATGGCGCGCACCGTCTCTTTCTCAACGATATCTACCGGCTGGGGCGATGCCACTACGCGGCGATAGCCACGCCCGGCATCTTCTTTCATGTCGTAGCCATTTTGCCTCAGCAGGCGAGCTTCGGCCGCGCTGAAGAAGGAGCCTATCGGTTTGGTCGGATTCTTGAACGCCGGATCGTTACCGTCGACGATCACCTGGGTAATCAGCGTGGCTACCGGCTTATCAATATGGCGATCGAGCAGTTCTTCACGCAGGGCGTTTTGCAGATCGTAACCGATATAGCCTTGGCTCAGCGCGACACACACCGACATCGGCAGCATCGGGGTATGGGCTTCAGTTTTTGCCGCCGCTTCAAACGCCAGGTTGATCATGCCCACCTGCGGGCCATTGCCGTGCGTGACCACCACCTGATGACCGTGTTCAATTAAATCGACGATCGCTCGCGCGGTGGTTTTTACCGCCTGCATCTGTTCCGCCAGGCCTTCACCCAAAGCGTTACCTCCCAATGCCAGTACTATTTTCTTTTTCATGCTGAGCCTCATTTTTACCACGATGTTTGATTCCCCCCTCTCCCCAAGGGAGAGTGAATCGGTCAGTGGATTACGTCAGTTACAGTTACTACATCAAAAGGCCGGCGGCGTAAGAACTGCCCATAGCCCTGTTGCCCGGTAAATTCGCCGTTGCGGGCCACGATCTCACCCCGGCACAGCGTCAGCACCAGCGCGCCCTGGCAGTGAAAACCTTCGTAAGGGGAATAATCGGCATTGTCATGCAGTCGGTTATGGCTAATCACCGTGGATTGGCGCGGATCGATAATCACCACGTCAGCATCTGCGCCAAGATTGAGATTGCCCTTGCGCGGCCACAGGCCAAACAGCCGAGCCGGATTGCCGCTGGTGAGCGCTACAAAGCGTGAAGGTGAGATCCGACCGCTCATCACGCCATGAGAAAACAGCAGCAGCATGCGGTTTTCTACCCCCGGCAGGCCGTTCGGGCAGCGGGTAAAGTCCCCCGCCGCCATCGCCTGGCGCTGGTGATAAGGGAAGCTACAGTGATCGGTGGCCACCGTATCAATCGAGCCGTCGACGATCCCTAGCCACAGGCGATCCAACTCCTGCTGATTGCGCAGCGGCGGGCTGAGAATGTATTTCGCGCCATCCTCACGTAAATAACACTGCTCATTGAGCAACAGATACTGTGGACAGGTTTCCACCCACACCGGTTGCTGCTGTTTGCGTGCTAGGCGTAAATAGTCCAGCCCCAAGCCATTGGATAAATGGACAATATACAGCGGTGCGTTGTCGGCCAGGCGGGCCAGATTGATCATCCGGCCAATCGCTTCAGCTTCACATTCCAGCGGTCGGCTTAACGCATGGTGAATCGGGGCCGTTTTCCCAGCGGCCACCAGCGCAGCACGGCGAAAGGCAATAGCCGCATCGTTCTCTGGATGCACCGTGGTCAGCGCCCCCACCCGCCGCAACTGCCATAAAGCGCGCAGCACCTCAGCGTCATTCACTTTGTAGTGATAGGTCAGGTAGAGCTTGAAACTACTGATCCCTTCGTCATGCACCATACCCGCCATTTCTTCGAGAATGTCGTCATTAATGTGCTGGATCACGCCATGAAAGCCGTAATCAATCACCGCATTACCGGCCGCGTATTGATGATAAAGATGAAGCTGATGGTGAAGATTGCAGCCCGCCGGGCCGAACCCCATATGGTCGATAATGGTGGTGGTGCCACCGCAAGCGGCGGCGCGGGTGCCGGTGAAAAAGTCGTCACAGCTGCGGGCGATGCCGACATCGATATTAAAATGGGTATGCACATCGATGCCGCCGGGCATTACGTAGCAGCCGGTCGCATCAATAATCTCGCAGTCGCTCCCTGGCTCAATGTTGGCTGCGCGCTGGCAAATGATCCCATTCTCGATCAGCAGATCCTGAGCGTACTGCCCGTCGCTATCTACCAGAATGCCGTTTTTAATCAGCCGCTTCATGTTGGCACCCTTGAAAAAATCACAACAATAGGTGAGAAAATATCACCCTCTCCTAATAGGAAAAAACCAGGAGAGGCTTTAGTTCGGTGTTCTGGGGTCCCCCTCACCCTAACCCTCTCCCCGAGGGAGAGGGGACTGGTTCGCCGCACGGGTTAGCTGGGCATCACCCTCCCCATAATCCTAAACCGTGCGCCCCCTCTCCCTGTGGGAGAGGGCCGGGGTGAGGGGCTTTAGCTCGGTGCTCTGAGTTCCCCCCTCCCCCTAGGGTTAGGCTAACTTCTTACTTTTCCAACTCTTCCAAGTAAGCCAACGGCACGGCGGCGTACATAGCGGCACAGGTCACCAGATGATCTTTCCAGGTTTTCTCATTCGGCGCATGGGCTTCCGGCTCTTTGCCGGGGCCAAAACCGACCACCGGAATACCATGACGGCCCATAATCGACACGCCGTTGGTAGAGAACGTCCACTTGTCCACCACCGGTTTTTTTTTGAACAACCCTTGATAGGCTTTGCTCAGAGTTTTCACCGTGATGTGATCCTCTTCCACTTTCCAGGTCGGGAAATAGCATTCGGTCGGGTAAACCAGGCCGGTGTAAGACGGGCGTTCGTAGTCGTACATTGACACCACCGCTTTAGCGGCCTGCACCGCTGGTAGGGCGCGGATTTCGTCCAGCGCCCCTTCCCAGGTTTCGCCCCAGGTCAGACGGCGGTCGATCGATACCGCACAGCTATCAGCCACCGCGCAGCGGCTCGGTGAGGTGAAGAAAATCTCGGATACGGTGAGCGTGCCTTTACCGAGGAAATCGTCGTTGCCCAACTTACCGGACAGTTGCTGCAATTCGTTGAGGATCGGCCCCATTTTGAAGATGGCGTTATCACCGCGCTCTGGTGCCGAACCGTGGCAACTGATGCCTTGCACGTCGATGCGGATCTCCATGCGCCCCCGCTGACCACGATAGATCTGGCAGTCGGTGGGTTCGGTACTGATGACAAACTCCGGGCGAATCTTCGACTGTTCGATAATGTACTGCCAGCACAGGCCGTCGCAGTCTTCTTCCTGCACGGTGCCGGTCACCAGCAACGTATATTGATCCTCCAGCCCCAGATCCTTGATGATCTTGCCCGCATAAACCATCGAGGCCATGCCGCCTTCCTGATCCGAGGCACCCCGGCCGCCGATAATCTCGTCGTTTTCCATGCCCTGATAAGGGTCAAAGTTCCAGTTTTTGATATTGCCAATGCCGACGGTATCAATATGCGCGTCCATGGCAATCAGGTGTGGGCCATGGCCGATATAGCCGAGGATGTTGCCCATCGGGTCAATTTCCACCCTGTCGAACCCCACCTTCTCCATCTCTTGCTTAATACACAGCACTACCAATTTTTCGTCACAACTTTCGCTCGGGATCGCAATCATGTCCCGCAGGAAGCGCGTCATTTCATCTTTGTATTGGTAGGCTTTCTCTAACACCAGTTCAAAAGGAATTTGCTTTGCCATTGTGTTCTGTTCTCCACACTTGTATTACTTCTCACCTGCACGAGAGACCGGGTAATCTGAGGACTCCGCTTAATACCCTATGGATTTCGCGTTGCGGCTAGGCACCCAACTCGCTCAGCCCCAGGAGCCTACTCAAGTAAGTGACTGGGGTGAGCGAGTGCAGGTAACAACGCCGCAGCGTGAAAGACGACGGGTATTTCAGACCGAATATTTCCCTTCCCACACTACTTCGCGATAATGCTTAACGTCGGTATCGCCTTCCGAACTGATCAGCAGCACCACCGACTGGCTATCCAAGCCAAGTTTTTCCATCAGTTGTGCCCGTTGCGGGTGGTAATGCACCGCAGCCAGCACGCCAAGGCCGACCGCGCCGGACTCACCGGAGATAATGCGCGGATCGTTACCCAGCGGATTACCGAGCACCCGCATGCCCAAAGCCGCTACGCTGTCCTGACAGGAAATAAACTGTGTGGCGCAATTGCGCAACAACGGCCAACCCAGCGGGTTTGGTTCGCCGCAGGCCAGGCCCGCCATGATGGTTGCCATATCGCCGCCCACGTTGACGATTTCGCCTTTCTTGCCGGAGCGATAAACGCAGTCCGCCAGTTCGGGTTCCACGATCGCCGAATGCAGTTGGCTGGCACCAAACACCTCGGCCAAGTAGCCGAGCACTCCGCCCGCCATCGCCCCCACGCCCGCCTGCAACAGCACATGGGTTGGGCGTGTAATTTGCATCTGCTGCATCTGTTCCACCGCTTCATCCGCCAGCGTGGCGTAGCCTTGCATAATCCAGGTTGGGATCTTGGTGTAGCCTTCCCAGGCGGTGTCCTGCACGACTTCCCAGCCGCGTTCCTGCGCCGTTTTCATGGTCAGACGCACGGTATCGTCGTAGTTCATGTCGGTGACGATGCACTCGGCACCCAGATTGAGGATGTGGTCCACCCGCTCCTGCGCCGAGCCTTTGGGCATATAGACCACCGCATGCTGCCCCAACTGCTGCGCCGCCCAGGCAACACCCCGGCCATGGTTGCCGTCGGTGGTGGTGGCGAAAGTCATTTTCTCGCTCAGCGTGGATTTAAATTTTTCGAAGGAAAACGCATTAATATCGATCTGATATTTTTCGCACAGTAACCGGGCGATGGCATAAGCGCCGCCAAGCATTTTGAAAGCATTTAAGCCAAAGCGTTTGGACTCGTCTTTAACCAGGATTTTCTTTACGCCAAACAGGTGCGCGAGATCGTCCAGCGCACATAATGGCGTTGGCTGATAGCCCGTAATTTTTTGATGAAACGCCCGTGCTTTGCGCGCTTCTGCCTGAGAGAATAGCGGCGAGGTTTCGCCGTTAAAATAACGGTTATCCTCAATATCCACTTTCAATGAAAAAACCGACATTGCTGTTACCTCCTAGGGTCGCATTCACCTTTCACTGCGCGGGAACACCAAAAGGTATTCCCGGCCAGAGAGGGTTTATTTAATGCGTCTTTCTGCTTCTTGCAGTAATTGCTCCAACGTCAGACCTGGGTTGGAGAATTTGCGCGCCATAATCATGGCGGCGATGATATAAGGCTTCCAACTGGCTTCCTTATAGGTGGCAATACGGTATTTCTCGAACACGCTGGCGCTGACTTCGCCCTCGCTACACGACACGTCGGTGATATCCGCTGGCAGGCAGTGCATATACAGCGCTTCGCCACCCTTGGTCAGCTTCATCATCTCTTCGGTGCAGTGCCAATTCTTGTAATGGGCGTTCTGCGCCAGGCACTGCTGCTCCAAGGCTTTAAGACCGGCGTGATCATTGGCACGCAGCAGATCGGTGCGTTGCTCCATCACTTTGTAAGGTGCCCAGGACTTCGGATAAACGATGTCCGCGCCCTGGAAAGCCTCGGCCATGGAGGTCACCTGCTGGAAACTGCCGCCGGAGGCCGCCGCGTTGTTTTTCGCTACGTCAATCACATCCGGGATCAGGTCGTAACCTTCCGGGTGTGCCAAAGTGACTTTCATGCCAAAACGCGTCATCAGGCCGATAATGCCCTGCGGCACCGACAGCGGTTTGCCGTAGCTCGGGGAATAGGCCCAGGTCATGGCGATTTTTTTGCCCTTCAGCTTGTCCAGGCTACCAAAGTGCTCCTGCAACCAGGCCAGATCGGCCATCGCCTGCGTTGGGTGATCGATATCGCATTGCAGGTTAACCAGCGCTGGCCGCTGCGGCAGCACCCCTTTCTGGAAGCCTTCATCCAGCGCCGCGCCGACTTCGCGCATGTAGGCATTACCTGCCCCCAGGAACATGTCGTCACGAATGCCGATAGCATCGGCGCAGAATGAAATCATGTTCGCCGTTTCACGCACCGTTTCCCCATGGGCGATCTGCGATTTGCCTTCGTCCAGATCCTGCTGCGCCAAACCCAGCAGGTTCAACGCCGATGCGTAAGAAAAACGGGTGCGCGTGGAATTATCGCGGAAAATAGAGATCCCTAAGCCACTGTTGAAAACCTTGGTTGCGATATTTTCTGAACGCATGGTTTTCAGCGCTTCAGCCAATTTAAGCACCAGTTCCAGCTCTTCGCGGCTCTGTTCCCAAGTCAGTAAAAAGTCCTTCTGATGTAAATTGGACTTTAACGCTTTTATGTCCTTAATTAACTGATTAACTGTTCTCATCTTTGCCCCTAAATAACCGACGTTTAACCTCAGAATGAACAACACGCATTTTCAGCGCCTGTTATCAGGCAATCAATAAGCATGCCAAGAGGCAAAAAACCTTGGGGGCGGGGCACAAAACACCTAGACAACATGATGCCGATCACATAATTCTCGGTTTTCAGCGAGGTTAATTGGGGGGATTCAGAAAACCCTCTCATCTAAAACCATAACGTCAGTACTCTATAGCAGGCTATTTATAATTATCAGACGTTATTGCAACCCAAAATGATAGCAATTACCGCAGAGTATCATTTTGATAATAAAATGTGACGCTAACGGTACAATCTATTTCTAAAGGCTTAGCTTGATGATAATCAAATTACCGTAGGTATTAATGTATTATCGTTTCTTTTTTCGATGATGAAAAAAGAGAGACTCGTCATGATAGCACCGGCAAATACCCAGTCTGCACTGATGCAGATCCAGCCGACAATTTTGCGCTTTACCAAAATGCTCTCCAGCGTGTTGCTGTTAGAGGTAGAGATTGTCGACGCCAATCTGGTGCGAGTGGCGGGAACCGGCCCCTATGGCAAAAACTTTGGCAGAAAGCTCGGCAGCAACTCCGGGCTGCTGAAGCATGTTATTGACACACAAAAAGAAAAAATAGTCACCCACTCGCGTTTCGATCCGGTCTGTGACGGGTGCAGCAGCAAAGAAGAGTGCCAGGAGAAGGCGTTTCTCGGGATCCCGATCCTGTTCCAGCAGACCTGCATCGGCGTGATCAGCCTAGTGGCCTTCAATTTGGAGCAGCAGCAGAGATTACGCGATAATCTGCAAGAGTTCTCCGATTACGTGCGGAATATATCCAACGTTTTCGTCTCCAATTTATTAGAGACGCAGAGCAACAGCGGTGGGCTAAATAAAG
The DNA here is from genome assembly GCF_057180605.1 of Serratia sp. HNCC26DJ206. NCBI lineage: Bacteria > Pseudomonadati > Pseudomonadota > Gammaproteobacteria > Enterobacterales > Yersiniaceae > Serratia > Serratia sp. HNCC26DJ206. The sequence continues at coordinate 94,328 of NZ_JBXUGP010000001.1, read as the reverse complement.
TGCTGTTCAGCCTGATTGAAAATATGGATCAGGGCGTATTAATTCTCAACGAAAGAAATCAGGTTAAATTCGCCAACGCCATGGCCTTGAAAGAATTTAATTTACCGCAAGAAGAGATTATTGGAAAAACCTTTACTATTCACGCGCTGACCTTCCACCAAAATTATACCAGCGGGCATTTACAGCATATTATCTCCTTCGATGACCGCCAGGAGATCATGATTGGCCAGTTGCATCAGATTCAAGATCATCAGCTGTTTTTAATGGCTTTTCACCAGTCACACTCATCATTTAACACCCCTGTGAGCCATGAAGATCCGCGTATTGAGCATCTCGCTGGGGAAAGCAAACCCATGCGCCTGCTAAAGAAGCTGATTACCCGCATCGCACCCAGCCCTTCCAGCGTATTAGTGGTGGGGGAAAGCGGCACCGGCAAAGAGGTGGTGGCACGTGCCATACATCGGCTAAGCAACCGCAGCGATAAGCCTTTTATCGCCATTAACTGCGCGGCGATCCCGGATCAACTGCTGGAAAGTGAACTCTTTGGCTACCTGAAAGGCGCATTTACCGGGGCTTCGGCCAATGGCAAGGTGGGGCTTATTCAGGCCGCCAATCAAGGCACGTTATTCTTGGATGAAATTGGCGATATGCCCTTAATGTTGCAGGCAAAGTTACTGCGCACGGTGGAGTCACGCGAGGTGCTGCCGATTGGCTCCAGCAAGCCGATCCCGGTAGATATACGCATTATCTCCGCCACTAACCAAAACCTGGAGCAATATATCACCGAAGGGAAGTTCCGTGAGGATCTCTATTATCGCCTGAACGTGATCCCCCTTTCGTTACCACCGCTGCGTGAACGCGAGGGAGATATTGAACTGTTGGTCCACTATTTCCTCAGTTTGCATACCAAAAGAATCGGCATTATTTACCCTGGGATTTCAGCGGAAGTGCTTAAAATATTGCGCCAGTACCGCTGGCCGGGCAACGTGCGTGAACTGAGTAATTTAATCGAGTATCTGGTTAACGTGGTACCCAGCGGTGAAATTATTGATACCTATCTGCTGCCACCCAATTTAACCCGTGGCCAGTACCTGCATCAGCCACCAGCCGCTGCGGTCAGCAAGGCCACAGAGATCTGCACCAGCCAGGATACGCTGGGGTTGGAGAATATGGAAAAAATGATGATTGAGGAAGCGCTCAGCCATCACACCAACAAGAAGTTGGTAGCAGAAAAATTAGGTATCGGCATCGCGACCTTGTATCGCAAAATAAAGAAGTATGAACTGTCATCAAATTGATGGGTATGGTCACCAACACAGGGTTCTTCAGCGAATAATGCCGCGCGTTGAGCGTGAGAAGAAGTGGTTAAAGAAAGTGACTAACGGATATTGAGTGGCTAAGCGCTCGGCCTCTTTTTTTGCCTCATCAATCGGTATTGCCAGATGATAAATCCTGTCATACAGAGTACGGATCAGTTGTTGCTGGTGAATATCCGCCGCAAGAAAAGCCTCTGCTAATTGATTAAATCCGGTGGGTAAAGCATGGTTCCCGCTGGCACAGACAAACGGCGGCACATCCTGCACTACACCGGACCGATCGGCAACCCGTGCATACGCCCCCAGAATGCAGAACTGGTGGATAGCACACATGGCACCGATGTGTACTGCATCATCGAGTTCAACATGCCCAGCCAGGCCGCTGTTGCTGCCCATGAATGTGCCATTGCCAACCACGCAGTCGTGACCAATATGTACGCTGTCTGAAATATGATTATCATTGCCGATCGCAGTACGCCCCCGGCCTTGCAAGGTGCCACGGTGGATGGTGACTTTATCCCCGATCTGATTCCTGTCACCGATCACCACCTCGGTAGCTTCACCCGCATATTTCAAATCCTGGTTCACTTCGCCGATCGACGAATAGCGCCCGATGCGATTATCGCGCCCGATGCGGGTCAGGCCATTAATCACCACATGCGAGGCAACCACCGTCCCCTCACCAATCTCAACACCGGCAGCAATCACACAGAATGGGCCGATATCTACATGCGCACCGATAATCACACCCGGTTCAATCACGCTACTGTTGGCGATTCGGGCAGAGGAAGAAATTAACATCAAGTTATCCTGACGATGGCACGTGGTGTTTTGATCACGTGGACTCATCATCGGTTAATAATTAAGCCAACGTCTGGATTAATCAGCAAATGAAGTGCGAATAAACGGCGTAAACGGCACCGTTCGGCGTGTCTCTAGACGAGAAAAGACGGGAACATGAGTACAACAAACACAGAGCATAAAGAATCTACGGCAAAATAACGCTATCTTATATTTTTATTATTTTATGAACCTTTCAGATAAATCGCGTACCGTCGGCCTGATAAAGCCCTTTAGGGGAGGCGTAGGTTACAGAATAACCCACAAGCTATCACTCATAATTTACAATGATCTGATTGCCCATCACCCGCAGCGATGGATTTAGTGCCCCACGCGCCTGCACGTAATAGACAAAACGAAACTCACTGTCAGCCGGATCGCCGTTCAGCGCCTCACTGCGCCCATTGCCTGTATCGAGAGCGATACAGCGGGCAGCAGTGCATAGCTGCACCTGTAATCCGGCCGGTTCAGCGGATAATAGTTGATAGCGCCAACTGACGCTGGTGATCCGGGCAGAGTCACCCGGCAAGGCGTTTAACGGGCGTAGCGGCTGCGACTCGGCACGCACTTGGCCGCGCTCCAACGTTACGCCATCATTACTCGCCGCCCAGGAACCGGATACTGCCTGTGCGGCTAAAGGCAGCAACAATAAAAAGGTGGCTAAGCAGGTTTTCATCCGGTAGCTCCAATCGTAGAGGTCATGCGGATTTGGCGATCGTCATTGATTTCCAGGTTCGACAACACCACCAACTGTGGCAAGGTGCGAAGCAGGAATCGCGCCAACAGCGCACGCAACGCATGGTTCACTAACAACACCGGCGGTGCGCTGAGCATTTCCTGCCGCTGTAGGGCCTGCCGGGCCTGATCGAGCAGCCGATCCGCCAGCCCCGGCTCAAGGCCACCGCCCCCTTGCAACGCTTGCAACAATAAGCGCTCAAGCGGCGTATCCAGGCCGATAACCTGAATTTCACCGTTGCCAGGAAACCATTGCTGGGTGATGGCGCGCCCCAGTGCCACACGCACCACGCTGGTCAATTCGTAAGGATCGCTCTGAATCGGCGCATGCTCCGCCAGCGTTTCGATAATGGTGCGCATATCGCGGATAGAAACCCGTTCGGCCAGCAGGTTCTGCAATACTTTATGCAAAATGGTCAGCGAGACCACGCCCGGTATGAAATCTTCGGTCAGTTTCGGCATTTCCTGCGTAACGCGATCCAATAACTGTTGGGTTTCCTGGCGGCCAAACAGCTCGCTGGCGAACTGGCCAAGCAGATGATTGAGATGAGTCGCCACCACAGTGCTGGCTTCAACCACGGTAAAACCCTGGATTTGTGCCTGCTCTCGTAACGCGCTGTCGATCCACACTGCTGCCAGACCGAATGCCGGATCGACAGTGCTCTCCCCTGCCAGTTCCCCCAGCGCATTACCCGGATTGATCGCCAGCCAACGGCCTGGATGTGCTTCTCCGCTGCCGATTTCTACCCCTTTCATCAGAATACGGTAGCTGGCTGGGGGCAGTTCGAGGTTGTCACGGATATGTACTACCGGCGGTAAATAACCCATATCCTGAGCAAATTTCTTGCGGATCCCACGGATACGCCCCAACAGTTCACCGTTTTGCTGAAAATCCACCATTGGGATCAGGCGATAACCCACTTCCATACCCAACGGATCTTCTAACTGCACGTCGGACCAACTGGCTTCCACCGCCTGCGGGCTCTCTGGTGCTATTACTGGAACGTTGATTGACGGCGCTTGCTGTTCGCGCCCGCGGAGCCACCAGGCCAGCGCCAGCAAGCCAGCGGTAAACAGCAGAAATACCAGGTTTGGCATGCCGGGCACCAGCCCCAGCAGCCCTAGCACCCCGGCGCTCAGCAACATCACGCGCGGATTATTGAACAGTTGGCCCACCATCTGCTCGCCAACATCCTGATCGGTGGCAACACGGGTGACGATCACGCCCGCTGCGGTAGAAATCACCAGCGCCGGGATCTGCGCCACCAGACCGTCGCCAATGGTCAGCAAGGTATAGCTTTCTGCCGCCGCGCCCAAGGGCATGCCGTGCTGGATCACGCCAACCAGCAACCCACCGACCACGTTCAGCACCATGATCATCAGCCCTGCGACCGCGTCACCGCGCACAAACTTGCTGGCACCGTCCATCGAACCGTAGAAATCTGCTTCTTGCGTCACTTCGGTACGGCGCTTTTTGGCTTCGTCTTCGCCAATCAACCCCGCGTTGAGATCGGCGTCGATCGCCATCTGTTTGCCAGGCATCCCGTCGAGCACAAAGCGCGCGCCCACTTCGGCAATGCGCCCGGCGCCTTTGGTGATCACCATAAAGTTAATCAGCACCAGAATAATAAACACCACGATGCCGATGGCAAAGTTACCCCCGACCAGAAAGTGGCCGAACGCTTCAATCACGCGCCCCGCCGCCGCCGAGCCGGTATGCCCTTCCAGCAGAATAATGCGCGTCGATGCCACGTTCAGCGACAGGCGCAATAGGGTGGAAAACAGCAGAATGGTCGGGAAAGCCGCGAACTCCAGCGTGCGCTGGGTGAACATCGCTACCAGCAACACCATGATCGACAGGGCAATATTGAAGGTAAACAGCAGGTCGAGGACAAACGCCGGTAATGGCAGCACCATCATCGACAAAATCATCAGGATCAGTATCGGGCCCGCCAGCACCTGCCACTGTGTATCTTTAACATTAGCCGGTAAACGAAGCAGGGAGGCTAAATTCGCCATCATGGTGACTCTCTCAGGCCAAAATCCAGTGCTTCTGGCACCGGTAAGCGTTCAGGTTTTTTCGGGATCAGCCCACCCTCACGCTGCCAGCGGCGCAGCTGGTAAACCCAGGCCAGCACCTCGGCCACGGCGGCGTACAGGGTGGCGGGGATCTGTTGCCCAATCTCGCTGTGGCGAAATAGCGCACGGGCCAATGGCGGTGCTTCCAGCAGCGGAATACGGTGTTGATTGCCCAGTTCGCGGATACGCAGGGCAATGTCCCCCGCGCCTTTCGCCAATACTTTTGGGGCACTCATTTTTTTATCGTTGTACTGCAACGCCACCGCGTAATGAGTGGGATTGGTGACGATCACATCGGCCTGCGGCACATCGGCCATCATGCGGCGGCGCGCCATCGCCCGCTGTTGCTGACGGATGCGCCCTTTCACCTGCGGATCGCCCTCCTGCTGTTTGTGCTCGTCGCGGATCTCCTGTTTGCTCATCTTCAATTTCTTAAAATGACTCCAGATCTGATAAAACACATCGAACGCCACCATCGGCACCAGCCCGAGCACGATCAGCATGCCGCACATGATCACCATCCGCAGCGTATTGCCCAGCGCCTCCAGCGGCGGTTGTGTTACCAGATGCAGCATCGCCGCCCAGTTGTGCCACAGATAAAGACCGGCTACCCAGCCGACCAGCACGGCCTTCAGGATCGCTTTCAGCAATTCCGCCAACATCTGGGTAGAAAACAGGCGCTTAAACCCGGCCAGCGGGTTCATACGTTTCATATCAAACTTGACGCTGAAGGCTACCCCGCCCAATAACATCGGCGCGGCCAGTGCCACCAGTACCAGCCCGGCCAGGATCGGCAGCAGTGCCCACAGCGCCTGGCGCAGCAACATGGCAAACTGGTGCAACATCTGTTGATCGTTGCTGACCATGTTATGGTCAAAATGCAGCCCTTCGCTCAGCATACCTGCCAGTTGTTGGGCAATATGGCTGCCTGCAACCCATAAAATGGACAGCCCGGCGATCAGCATCAGTATTGAGGTCAGTTCGCGCGAACGCGCAATCTGGCCCTCCTCACGGGCTTTCTCCAAGCGGTGAGGCGTGGGCGCCTCGCTTTTTTCCACATCGCTGTCTTCAGCCAAGGAAGCGGTTCCTGTTGAGCGGAAAGAATAGAATTGCCATCAGCATGGCAAAAAAATGCGGGTTTCATTGCGGGAATAACGGGGGAAAAGGCGGGTTATTTGCAGAATGGTGAGCGAAACTCGGTTGTTGGGTAATACAACTTAGAGCACGATGGATTTGTTTCTTATGCGAAAATTGCTGGAGAAGTGATTGAAATCGTAAAAACTTATTAGCTCATTGATGAACGTCTATAACACATTGACCTTTGATTTCGTTTCGCCCGAATTTATTGTGTTTATAAAATCGGCACCCTACAATCAAACGCCTGGAATATAAGGCTATACTCTGGCGCATGATGAAATAACAGGTGGCAGGTCTATGGACAGCACTGCAGCAATGTTCGGTTCTTCTCTCTCCCGCTATACCCTAAATATCAACGACAGCCCGGTCAAACCGGATATCCTGCGTTTTCGCGGGCGTGAAGCCCTAAGCGCACCCTTTAGCTGGAATATTGAATTCACCACCCCACAGGCAAATCTCTCCCCTGAGCAGGTGTTGATGAAGTATGCCAGCTTGGTAATGCGCAGCGGCAAGGTAGTGCACGGCATTATCACCGGGTTTGAGTGGCTTTCAACTTCTGCCGACCAGTCACACTACCTGGTTGTACTTGAATCCCGCCTTGCCTTGCAATCCCGCACCCGCCGTTGTGCCATTTACCAGAACAAGTCAGTGCCGGAAGTGGTAGAGCAGGTATTACGTGCGCATGGCCTTGAAGGCCCAGACTTTGAGTTTCGGCTGGCATGTGCCTATCCATCGCGTGAACTCATTACCCAATGGCGTGAAACGGATTTGCAGTTTATCCAACGCATTCTTGCAGAAGTCGGTATCTGGTTCCGCTCTGAGATGCTGGCAGCGACTGAGCAGGAAAAACTGCTGTTTGCCGACAGCCCGCTCCATTATCAGTTTGATGTGCAACTGCCCTACCGTGAACCGGCGGGTTTGTACGATGGTGCGGAGGAGTCGGTGTGGGGTGTGCGCACTTGGCACAGCGTGGTCACGGGCAGGGTCAGAACACGAGATTACAACTACCGCACCGCCAGTACCCCGCTGGATGCCAGTGTCAACGTGCGCAGTGAAGCGGTGACTACCGGCGAACACTATCGTTATGCCCCCCCACATAGGGAAGTAGGCGATGATAGCGCCCCGGAGCCGGAAACCGAGAGTGGAGCGTTTTATGCGCGTATTCACCATGAGCGTGAACTGAATAAATCAACACGTCTTCATCTGTTCAGCAATGCCTCACACCTCACGCCAGGGCAAGTGCTGGAGCCGCAAGGGGAGCTGATCCGCGCATTGCAAGAGGGGATGGTTATCACCCTCGCCACCTTCCGCGCTTCGCGTGATTCCCGGCTGCATATGTCGCTGTGGGGTATGCCCTATACCGAACGTTTCGGATACCGTCCCCCTGAATGCCCGCGCCCACAAATTCACGGCACCTTGCCAGCCCGCATCGAAAGCCGCGAGAAACGCGATACCTACGCCTGGCTGGATGAGCAGGGCCGCTATCGGGTAAAACTGGATTTTGACCGTGATGACCGCGAACAGGGTTATGCCTACCTGTGGTTACGGCAGGCAAAACCCTATGCTGGCGAGGTTTACGGCTGGCACACCCCATTGATTGATGGCGTGGAAGTGGCCATCGCCTATCATAACGGCAATATCGATTTGCCCTACATCGCCCATGCGTTGCACGATTCTGAGCACCCCGACCACGTCACCCGCGACAACCACACCCGCAATGTGCTGCGTACTCCTGCCAACGGCAAACTGCGGATGGAGGATAAACGCAATGAGGAGCATATCAAACTCGCCACGGAATTTGGCAAGAGCCAGTTAAACTCCGGCCATCTGGTGGATGCACAGGATAAACCGCGTGGGAAAGGCTTTGAGCTACGTACTGATGAATACGGCGTGATCCGTGTCGCGGAAGGGATGTTTATCAGTGCCGACGGGCAAGCCAAGGCGCAGGGGGACGTGCTGGATATGGCGACCGCGCTGAAGGAAATCGACATCTGCTTACGCCAGATACAGCAACTCAACGCCGCCGCCGAACAGGCCGAAGCGCTAAAAGCCGATATCGACAGCCAGATAGCAATGTTTGAGCAGCGTCTGAAACCGCTGAATAACACCCTGCATTTCTCAGCCCCGCAAGGAATCGCTATGGCCAGCGGTGAACATATTCAGTTTGCCGCCAGTAAAAACGTTGCCATCAACGCCGGGGGAAATATCAGCGTTGGCGTAATGGGCAATATGACCGCCCTTGCCGGTGACAAACTGGGGCTGTTTGCCCGAAGTGGGCAACTGAGCCTGAAATCCGGCGAAGGGCCGATAGAGATGCAGGCGCAGAACGGTAATCTACGGTTGTTCGCGGAGAAAAAGCTCACCCTGAGTTCCGCCGATGATATCTCGTTTGCTGGGAAGAAGCGCATCACGCTGATTGGCGGCGGTAGCTATGTGAAAATCGAGATGGGGAAAATTGAATACGGCACTACCGCTCAGTATGTGCGCAAAGTGAAACGCACGGCGAAGGCAGGCGCGGCGAGTTTGCCACTGCAAATGCCGCGTATGGGCACTGTGTCTATGTATTCCGCGATTTACCAGTTGCAGGATGAACAGGGTAACATTCTGGTTAATACCCCTTACCGCCTTATCACTTCCTCTGGGCAAACCATAACCGGTTATAGCGATAGTGAAGGTCGCTCGGTCCCAGTCTATACCCGCCAACAGGAAGAGGTAGAACTGCATATTCTGCCTCGGACACCTCAACCAGAAGAAACGCTGTGGTTTGCGGGTGAAACTGACACTCAACTATTGGCTACCGAACTCAGGGAGACTGCCTCATAATGGAATTGCCCGATACCCCCGCAGGGCTGGACTTACCTGCTGATAGTGCCGGTAAAAACGGCCAGGCGTGGGACTGCACAACGACCGGCGTTGAAATGGTGGAAAAGCAGTCACGCCTGCCGACCACTGAAAATCGCCAGTATCTGCATATCAAAGTGGAATATGCCATGCGCTTTCCACGCTTGTCGGCAGAGATCCGCCGGAAAGGCCGTTCGTATCAAATGAGCCTGAAACAACTGATGATGAGTGGTCTGATCCGTGTCGATGAAATAGCGCACAGTTACCGTTGGTATTACAAGGCTGAGGTGCCGTTCGATATGCGCACCACACCACCACGCCCGTTTCTGAGCAGCACGGAAAAAGGGGCAGACAGACGGCATACGCTCAATCCTTTTCCAGAAACCGGTAAAGGGATCTACCGCCGCCCGGATGTGATTATTGCGAAAGACAAGCAGGATCGCTGGCCGGGTCTGGCAGGGCCGGACAACGAGGGCCATATGCACAGCGATAATCTGGCCCGTCTGGTGGAAGTGAAGTTTCCGGGAGATGGTTTCCATGATGAACAATATAGAGACTATATGTTGATTGTTGGAGGTTTAGGACACGAAGATCGTATGACGATCCTTGAAGTTCACGATTGCCGCCCGGAAGAACAGCAATGGGTCGATCAGGTGGTGAGTGTCACAATGAAAGCCTGGAAAACCAGTGATGCGAAGTACTGGCCATTGTTCCTCTACCCACCGGTTTTTATGCCCCGCCCCCCGACCATTCCGGTTGCACCGAAGATTGAACCTTGGACTTACGCCAGAAAAGCGGTCGCCGATCTCAGCGAAGGTGTGATACAGGGTGTTGCTGAAGGCTGGGATGCGTTATCGGCAGAGATGCAGCAGACGCTTCGTTCCGTGGCGGGCTGGCTGAACGACAGCGGGGAATGGGTTTACCGGCAGGGTAGCCAGACGTGGGTATGGGCCAGCAGAACTGGCAAACACATTCAATCTTGGAGCAATGCACAAATCCGGGCAGCTTGGCTGGAGATACAACACGCCACCGATATGACGTTGGAGATGCTGAAACAAGTAGACTGGGTTCAAGTATTGACCAATGTGGCGAAAACGGTAGGCGTCATTCTGGTAGCAGTAGGCATTGGTGCTCTGGTGGTGACGTTGGGTATCCCGGAGGCGATTATCGGCGCGTTTTTATTGATTGTGCGCCTAGCGATCAGTGCATGGGAAATGCTTGCGGCTATTCTCGGTGCAGGAACCGCTACGGCGGCACTGGCAACCCATTAAACAGGAGCAGGTATGGAATTGCAGGATTTTGAGTTGAGCTACATTGAGAAATGGTTACCTGAAGCCTCGCTAAAGTATAAAGACGGCCAACCCGCAGTCAATCTCGGGCTGATTATCACCGTATTTTTCAAAGATGGTCATACACAAGAAGTCCGTCAAAAAATGGTGGAATGCGTGGATCGCTTTTATGCTGAATTTAAGCCTCATTTAAAAAAAACAATAGCAAAACAATGGGTTGGCATCACAGACAAAAATTATCAGAAGAAGAAACAAGAGATACTCGATTTATCTGAGGAAGAAACCTTTTCCTGGTACTTAACCAGTGCACAGGAAGACTATACTGCTGCTGATTACAGCATTCTAGTGATGAATACACGCATCTTTCATAATGAGACAGATCGTTCTGTTATCAAACTTATTTTCCCCTTTTCATTGCTAAAAGAGGCTGAGGGTAAAGAACGCTATCAAAATTGGCTACTGTGGTTGTGTAACACATTTGCTGTGGGATGTGGGTATGCTGGTTTATCCTTTATTCTTCCGAGGGAATTTCAACGAATGTTTCCTCATGAGTATTCGTTGGCACAACGCTTTTCTGGTGTCATGGTGGATTCCATTGGAACACTTGAAGGCAGCGGTGCTGTTATAGGGTTAAAAGGAGCCTGCTGGTACACCATTCTAGGTACGCCGTGGCTAGAAAAATTGGGTGGTGCAGAGAAAGTAAAAAATCGTTTAGCAAGTACCCCTGAAATCAGTTTGTTGTCCTATAACAACGGTGTGATCCTTAAAGCCGGAGAACTGCCGCCTTCACTGGGTGAAATGAAAACAGAAGGCTTACCGCCCTTGTTGGTTAAGGTTAATCAAATTATTAAACCTGTACGCTTCAATGGCTCACGTTCTCTGCATTTCTATTCTGAATACGAGAATTTGCAGTTTGATAAAGAGTCAACCATGAAATGGTATCGGCGTTTTGATGAAGCCAGTGACCTGCTGAATAAAAAGGAAATAGGTAAATCATACGAACCAGTACGCATCAAATGCTGGACAGATGAAACCGCCCCTCATGCAGGTCAATGGGCGGCGATTATTAATGGTACCACCCAGTATATTCAGACTCGCGCAGGGCAAAAAATGCCTGAGTTTGAGGATATCTACGGTAAAAAGCACCGCGCCTGCTGGTCATTATTGAAACGTGATGATAAAGGCAGTGTGTATATCACACCAGAGTAAAGTTGGGTGTTCGAATAGGTGAACGCACCACTAACGCGGCGTGCCCAGGTTTTCGCTTAACTGGCCAGCCGTAAGGGCACAATAACTGCGCCCTTCAGCCAAGGTTATGGCATCAGAACCCGAGGCTGTCGAGCAGGTCGTCCACCTGCGCCTGATTGGCGATCACCCCAACTCCCTGCCGATCGAGCTGCGGGCCATTCAGCAGGTTGCTATTCGGCTTTCTCTCTTTGGCTGGCTGCTCGGGGATATTTTCCATCAGCACCATCAATAGCTGTTTTTCGATCTCTTGCACCACGTCCATCATGCGTTTGATCACTTGGCCGGTCAGATCCTGAAAATCCTGCGCCATCATGATTTCCAGCAATTGGGCGTTAGTGAAGGCAGTATGCTCCGGTACCCGCTCCAGATACTGGCGCGTGTCGGTAACCAGTGAACGGGCATCTGCCAGTTCAAGCGGATCGGCAAACCACGCATCCCAGCGTCCTTTCAGCACTTTGGCTTCTGATTCCAGCGCTGCCTGACGCGGTTGGGCCGCTTCTACGCAGTTGAGCGCGCGTTCCGCCGCCTGCGCCGTCATGGTGACAACGTAGTCAAGACGGTCACGGGCATCCGGGATCGCTTCCGCCGCTTGGGCGATCGCCTGATCGAGCCCCAGTTCACGCATGCTGTCACGCAACATGCGGGTCAGTTGGGCGATACGAAAGATGATCTCACCCGCTGTTGCTGCATCGCTGGTAGACATTGGAATGTCTCTCATCGCCCTCTCCTTTTACATACCCAGTTTTTCGAAAATCTTGTTGAGCTTTTCTTCCAGCGTCGCCGCCGTAAAGGGTTTCACCACATAACCACTGGCACCTGCCTGAGCCGCAGCAATAATGTTCTCTTTCTTGGCTTCTGCCGTCACCATCAGTACCGGCATCGACGCCAATACGCCGTCGGCGCGAATGGTTTGCAGCAGTTCCAGGCCGTCCATGTTCGGCATGTTCCAGTCCGAGACCACGAAGTCGAAACCGCCAGCACGGAGTTTATTCAACGCATCGGCCCCGTCTTCCGCTTCTTCCACATTGTTAAAACCCAGCTCTTTCAGCAGATTTCTGACAATGCGACGCATCGTGGAAAAATCGTCCACCACCAGAAATCTGAGATTTTTGTCTGCCATGCTCACTCCTTATCATTGATTGCTTAGCCGCATCAGATGCGCAGCGCCTGGCCACCGGCGATCTGCGCCAGCATGCGTTGGCTGATGCGATCCAGTTCCACCACCTCGCTGACGCCCCCGCTGGCGATCGCCTCACGCGGCATACCAAACACCACGCAGCTGGCTTCGTTTTGCGCCAGGGTATAAGCCCCGGCGCGATGCATTGCCAGCATCCCTGCCGCGCCATCATGACCCATGCCGGTGAGGATCACCCCCAGCGCATTACGCCCGGCAAACTGCGCCACCGAGTGGAACAGCACATCCACCGAAGGACGATGACGGTTGACCGGCGGGCCATCGTGCAATTTGATCTGATAGTTGGCCCCGCTACGCGCCAACTCCAGATGGCGATCGCCCGGTGCGATATAGGCATGGCCCGGCAACACCCGTTCACCGTTTTCGGCCTCTTTCACCGTAATCTGGCACAGCTTGTTGAGCCGCTCGGCAAACGAGCGGGTAAAGCCCGGCGGCATATGTTGGGTGATCAGCAATGCCGGGCTGTTGGCCGGTAACGGCTGCAACACCTGGCGAATGGCTTCGGTGCCGCCGGTTGAGGCACCAATCGCCATCAGTTTTTCACTGCTCAGCAAGGGGGTATGGCTGAGGATCTCCGGTACCGGAGCGTTGGAACGCAGCGGCAAGCGGGCCTTGGCCGCCGTACGGATCTTCTCGGCAATCAATTCACTGTAAGCCAGCATGCCTTCGCGGATCCCCAACTGGGGTTTGGTGACAAAATCAATCGCCCCCAGTTCTAGCGCGCGCAGAGTAATCTCCGAGCCTTTACCGGTCAGCGATGACACCATCACCACCGGCATCGGGCGCAAACGCATCAGTTTTTCGAGAAACTCCAACCCGTCCATACGCGGCATTTCGACGTCCAGCGTCAGCACCTGCGGGTTGAATTTTTTGATCAGATCGCGCGCCACCAGCGGATCCGGTGCGGTCGCCACCATCTCCATATCGGTATGGCTGTTGACAATTTCGGTCATGAGCTGCCGCATCAAGGCCGAGTCGTCTACGCTTAATACGCTGATTTTATTCATTACCTCTCCTTGGTCAGGCCATACACGGTCTGCCCGCGCAGGTAGAAATCCCGGCTAAGCTGGCTGAAGTTCTCGGAATGCCCGGCAAACAGCAGCCCTCCCGGTTTCAGCAGCGGCACAAAGCGGCGCAGAATGCGCTCCTGTGTGGCTTTATCGAAATAGATCATAACGTTGCGGCAAAAAATGGCGTCGAACGGCCCCGGTAGTTCCCATTCTACGGCCAGCAGGTTGAGCGGCTGGAAATGCACCTGCGCCACCAGTTCTGGCCGCGCTCGCACCAGCCCATGATGCGGCCCGGTGCCGCGCAGGAAATAGCGCTGCCGCTGTTCCGGCGTCAGGGTGCGCAGATCTTCCTGGCGGTAAACCCCGGCTTCAGCCTTTTCCAACACATGAGTATCAATATCGCTGGCCCACACCAGCGTGCCGGTGGTACGTCGCCCCAGCACTTCATTTAAGGTCATGGCGATCGAATAAGGTTCTTCTCCGGTCGAGGCGGCGGTACTCCACACGCTGTAACCGTTTGGCCGTGAACGCGCATGTTCTGCCAAGATCGGGAAATGGTGCGCCTCGCGGAAAAAGGCCGTCAGGTTGGTGGTCAGGGCATTGATAAAAGCCTGCCATTCGGCGCTGTTGAGATCGCTTTCCAGCAACGCCAGGTAATCGCCAAAGCCTTGCAGATCGAGCATCCGCAGACGGCGAACCAGGCGGTTGTAAACCATCTCGCGTTTGTGCTCCGCCAGCACGATGCCCGCGCGCTGGTAGATCAACTGGCTGATGCGCCGGAAATGCACGTCCGACAGCGGCAGCCGTTGTACCATCTGCGCCAGTATCGAGGTGGGTTCCCGGTTTGGCACTGAAACTGTATTTTTCATACCCTATCACCTGGGGAATTCATGCGGTTTATGCGGATATACCCTTCATACCTCAATGGCATTTAGGCGCTTTTCGCCACGCTATCCATCAGTGACATTTCTTCGCTGCTCAACAGCTTTTCGATATCCACCAGAATCAGCATACGCTCGCCCAATGAGCCCAAACCGGTGAGGTATTCGGTGGCCAGCGTCACCGCAAACTCCGGGGCCGGGCGGATCTGCTCGGTGGTCAGCGACAGCACGTCGGAAACGCCATCAACCACGATCCCCACCACGCGCTGGCCAAAATTCAGCACGATCACCACGGTGTTTTCATCATAAGACACCCCTTGCTGGGCGAACTTGACGCGCAGATCGATAATCGGCACGATCACGCCGCGCAAATTGGTGACGCCTTTGATAAACGCCGGGGTATTGGCGATGCGGGTGACCTGATCGTAACCGCGGATCTCCTGCACCTTGAGGATATCAATGCCGTACTCTTCATTACCCAAGGTAAAAATCAGGAACTCCTGACCTACCGTTTCGCCCGCCAGTTTGCTGACCACTGCCAATCCTGCCATCTGGATCCCCTTAATAAGCTCAGTTAATCGTTATGCGGCCACGTCCGTCAGACGCTGTTCACGGTTCAACGTTTGTAACGCCGAGACATCCACAATCAACGCGACGCTACCGTCCCCCAAGATAGTTGCGGCGGAGATCCCAGGGATTTTGCGGTAATTGCTTTCCAGGTTTTTCACCACCACCTGATGTTGGCCGATCAACTGATCCACCAGCAGCGCATAGCGGCGACCGGCGCTTTGCAGGATCACCACAATCCCCTGCGTGGCCTCGCTTTTTGCTCCGTCCACGTCAAATATTCGGTACAGCTCCACCAGCGGCAGATATTCACCGCGCACCTGTAGCACGCGTTCCCCTCCGGCCAGCGGATGTAAATCCTCTGCCTGCGGCTGGAGCGATTCCATCACCGCATTCAGCGGCAGAATAAAGACCTCTTCATTCACCTTGACCGACATGCCGTCGAGGATCGCCAGCGTCAACGGCAGCAGGATACGGATTGCCGTGCCCTTGCCCGCCTGCGAATGAATCTCAACGTGGCCGCCCATTTCCTGAATGTTTCTTTTCACCACGTCCATGCCGACACCGCGGCCAGAAACATCGGTCACCAACTCGGCGGTGGAGAAGCCTGGGGCGAAGATCAGCATGCCCACCTCGTCATCCGTCATGCTGTCGCTCACCGGCAGGCCTTGCGCAGCGGCTTTCGCCAGGATTTTCTGACGATTCAGACCTGCACCATCGTCGGTAACCTCAATGCAGATATTGCCCCCTTGATGTTCAGCCGACAGGATCAGGTTACCCACTGCGGGTTTGCCTGCCGCCACGCGTGCCGCCGGTTCTTCAATGCCGTGATCCAGACTGTTGCGCACCAGGTGCGTTAAAGGGTCGATAATGCGTTCGATCAGGCTCTTATCCAGTTCGGTGGAACTACCCCGCAGCGTCAGATCCACCTGTTTATCCAACTTGCTGGCCAGATCGCGCACCAGACGCGGGAATCGGCTGAACACGTATTCCATCGGCATCATGCGGATCGACATCACCGACTCCTGCAAATCACGGGCATTACGCTCCAACTGGCTCATGCTGTTGAGCAGGTCACCATGGTTAACCGGATCCAGCGAGCCAGAGCGCTGCGCCAGCATTGACTGGGTGATCACCAATTCACCCACCAGATTGATCAGTTGATCAACCTTTTCTACCGCCACGCGGATGCTGCTGGATTCACTGGCTTTGGCGCGCGCTTTCGGCGTTTCTGCCACCGAGGAAAGTTGAGCCACTGCGGCAGATAGCTCTTGCGGCTCTGGCTCGCTGGCGGTTGTGATCGGCAGCGCTGGCTTGGTGAACGCGATCTGTTCCGGCTCCAGCACAAAACACAGCACCGCGCTGATCGCCTCTTCGCTGGCTGAGGTCAGCAGCGTCACTTCCAAACTATTTTCGCTCTGCTGCGGGTTCTGCACTTCCCCCAGATTGCCCAGCTCTTCCAGCATCAACGGAATTTCGTTCGGCTTCAGACTGCTCAAGCAGATACGCACACCCTCTTCGATCGCCGCGGGCACGAAGGTTGCGGTTTCTACGGCCAGTTCCGCTGCGGGCGCGCCCTGCTGTTGTGCTTCCAAAGCCAGTTGCCGCAGTGCCTGACAGATAGTTTCAAAACTTTTGCTATCAGGCTGTTGCGAGGTTTTATAGGCATCCAGTTGTTCCTGCATAATGTCTTTGGTTTCCAGAAACAGGTTGATAATCTCGGTGCTCAAACGCATTTCCTGACGCCGGGCACCGTCCAGCAAATTCTCCAGCAGGTGGGTGGTTTCCTGCAGGATGGAGAAACCGAACGTGGCTGCACCGCCTTTAATCGAGTGCGCGGCGCGAAAGATCGCATTCAGCGGCTCAATATCCGGGGCCGATGGATCCAACTCCAGCAGGTGCTGTTCCATATCGGCCAACAGTTCGTCTGCTTCATCGAAAAAGGTCTGATAAAAAGCGCTAATGTCCATGCTCACGGGGTCACCTCGGCGGTAAGTCACGGTTAGTCGGTAAAGTGGCGGCAGGTGCGGCCGGGATCGCCGTTGTCGGCCCAGCAGCGCTGGCAACGGGAGCCGCAGGTTCGGGCGTTGTCACGACATCCTCTGGCAGCAGTGACTGTACGCCTTCGGGCTGACTGATTTCCGTCGCGTTGCTCTCCGCATTTTCCTGCTCTATGTTCTGCTGACTCTCTTTGTTCAGCACCAGGATCGTGATACGCCGGTTGATAGCATCATCAGCACCGTGCGCTTTCAGGCTCATGGTCGATGCCATGCCAATCACGCGCAGTACTTTTCCTTCGGCCAGACCACCGCCAATCAACTCACGCCGTGAGGCATTGGCGCGATCGGCTGAAAGCTCCCAGTTGCTGTAATAGCGCTCACCGGTGGCATAGGGCAGATCGTCGGTATGGCCCGCCAGGCTGATGCTGTTCGGCAAATCGTTCAGCATCGGGGCAATGGCGCGCAGGATATCGCGCATATAGCTTTCAACCTGGGCGCTGCCGGTCTTGAACATTGGTCGGTTCTGGCTGTCGATAATCTGAATGCGCAACCCTTCGTTCATCATGTTGATCAGCAAATGCGGGCGCAGCGTTTTCAGGCGTGGATCGGACTCAATCAGTTCGTTCAGTTTTTCGCGCAGCTTGTTTAACCGCAGTTTCTCTGCCTGTATTTCAGGTGAATCCACCTGCTTTTTCACCAACCCTTGCTGCTGGGTAGGATCGTCGCCCCCTCCGGGGATCGGGCTGCTCTCGGCGCTGCTTTTGTTGCCACCGCTCAAGGCCACTTTCAGTGGCGTGCGGAAATATTCGGCGATCTGCGTCAACTCTTGCGGGCTGGCAATCGCCAACAGCCACATCACCAGGAAAAACGCCATCATCGCCGTCATAAAATCGGCGTAGGCAATTTTCCAGGAACCACCATGATGGGCGGCATGCTGGGTTTTACGCTTTCTGACCAGAACAACCGGGTGATTTTGCTTCATGCGTCCTGCTCTTCCGTCTCTTGCGGCGCTGGCGCTTTCACCCGGCGCACATGCTCTTCCAGTTCTACGAAGGAAGGACGCTCGCTGGTGTACAGCGTTTTACGACCAAATTCGACCGCGATCTGCGGGGCATAACCGTTCAGGCTCGACAACAACGTCACTTTGATGCACTGCATCATTTTGGTGGTTTCTGCGCTTTTCTGGCGCAGTAGTGAAGCCAACGGAGAGACAAACCCATAGGCCAGCAGAATGCCGAGGAACGTCCCTACCATGGCGTTGGCGATCAAGGCACCCAACTCGGCGGCCGGGCGATCGGCCGAGGCCAGCGCATGAACCACCCCCATCACAGCGGCAACAATGCCGAAGGCCGGTAACGAGTCGCCGACCATCGCCAGGCTGCCCGCAGGCACTTCGCTTTCCTGCTCAAAGGTTTCGATCTCTTCATCCATCAACGCTTCTATTTCAAATGCGTTCATGTTGCCACTCACCATCAGCCGTAAATAGTCGGTAATAAATTCCACCAAATGGTTATCGGCAAGGATGCGTGGATAATTAGAGAAGATTTCACTTTCCTGCGGATTATCGATATCGAACTCGAGGGATAACATGCCCTGTTGGCGGGATTTGGCCAGTAAGCGATACAGCAATGCCATCAGATCCATATACAGATCTTTGCTGTATTTTGAGCGGCGCATCAGTGTGGGAATGGCACGCAGCGTGGATTTAATCGCTTTACCGTTGTTGCCGACGATAAACGCACCCAGGCCTGCCCCACCGATAATCAGGAACTCTGCCGGTTGATAGAGCGCGCCAAGATGGCCGCCGACAATCATATAGCCGCCAAATACCGCCGCCAGCACCACGAGATAACCCAAGATCACTAACACACATATTCCTTAAATTCACAGAATGGAAGCTGAGGTCAGCATGGAGGAATGACACAGTCGCAGCACGGGCCATTCCATGGCCCCGGTGTGCCGGGCTCCTGCGTTTCACTGCTGTTTTTTGGTTTCAGCAAGTCTGCATCAGACCGCGCGTTTAACCTGCTCGCCCAGCAGTTGAGGAGTAATATCGGCCAGTTGCGGAGAAAGTTTACGTCTTTTTACTGCGCGGGAAGGAGGTTGGCATAAACTGCAGACAAAGCTGTTAAGTGGTTGGTAGGCATGGGTGATGAAGGTGCCGCTACAGCAATTACAGGCGGAGAGTTGTAACATGCCGCTGTCGACAAAGCGCACCAGCGTCCAGGCGCGGGTCAAAGCCAGCAGTGGCGCTTCACCCGGTTGCTGCGGGCACTGCTCCAGATACAGGCGGTAGGCTTTGATAACCGCGTCCACACCCCGACATTGCCCACTTTTCAGCAGGAATCGATAAGCGTTGTAAAACATTGATGAATGAATGTTTTGTTCCCAGATCATAAACCAGTCGGTTGAAAACGGCAGCATGCCTTTAGGTGGCGGGCTGCCACGTAACTCCTTATAAAGTTTTATCAACCGCCCGCGGCTGAGTTGCGTTTCGCTTTCCAGCATCTGCAACCGCGCGCCCAAAGTGATTAACTCCATGGCGAGTTGAATGTCTTTAGCTTCTTGAACAATACTTTTATCGCTCATAATCAGGCTCTTTTCTTCGTCGAGCTACCGCTTTTAGCCGATAACCCTTGCAGTAGATGGCTTGATAGCAAAATACCCGTGTGGATTTGTTGCAGGTCGTCCACTCGGGACTCTTTGGTCAGGCGTTCAATAGTATTGTGATCGTTGAAACGGAAATGGCAGACCAATTGATTGGTTTCTGCCAATTTGACCATTTGTGGCAACGTGAGTTGCGACAATGCATCGGCCATGGTTTCATCGATCCCCAGGCGGAACATTGCAGACGCCTTCTCATCATTTATTAGCCGTTGCGCTAAAAGTAAATAGGATAAGTTGATATCATAAATATGTTTAAGTAGTTCCGACGTGCCCATATTTTTCATCCCGACAGACTATGTTTAAAAACATACGCTGGGTGATAAATTTATCGCCCGTGACTTGGTTTATCCCTAAGTTGGCAAACAGATCTCTCCATGCCAGCCATGGCAGTGCTGAAACCTACTCCATTAGGGCTTTACTCAGTATTCGATATGTATCTAAATCAGAATGTCCAGATAGACAACCACTGGGTTTCATAGTGTTTCCATCATGAAACTATTTTACAAATTGATAAGATTATTCCCAGCTGAAATATCACTTTACCTCTGAACCTTGAGCATACACAACTTGGGTTACCTGCCATTTTAAAAAAAATGCAATACATATCACAAAAATAAAAAATATTTTAACCTGGCATCAACAGGCAGGATGTTTTTTGAACTATTTTAGCTCAAAAAGTAACCATAGATAGAAAATAATCTTAAAAACAACCTTTATTCGCTAAAAAACACTCTTTTCTAGATTAAATCGAACAAAAGCTTTACCAAAGTCAAATGACAGAGCAAAAATCCAAAAATAAAGAATAAGTACTTTTAAAACAAAAAGTTAATGTGTTTTAATGAAATTATAGAGAGAGGCTACCGCTTGAAAACTGTAGGATTTATCGTCCGCCTGTCTTCACTCAACATGGAGAAAACCCGCACGGCTTCCATTTTTCAGAGGATTATCATTTATAAGATGTGAAATTTTTACCTTTTAACAAGAAAACAAAGGTAACTAAATGTTTCAATTAAAGGAAAAGTACCACTACCATGCAAGAACAGTTTTAGGCGAAAAGCCCCAGAAGATTGTCATGAAAGCAATGTGAAATTTTATCTTATTTTTATTATTTTCATATTAATTCTACTTTCAGGTAAAAGTCATAACATCTCACTTCTCTTAATAAAAAAACAGTGCAGATTTAATTTTATTTCACTACTTTCCTAATTAACTAATAGGCTCTCTTCATGTGTTTTCACTGGCATGCATCAAATAATTTGAATAATCTGTTCGGTAAATTATATAATACGAATCATTTCCACTCCGCAATAAGCTGACTTATCGTTATCTGTATCTGACACCGTCATTCCAATGGTAGTATTTCTCTTCTGGAGCCATTATCCAAAAGGGAAAATGACACGCTAGCCTAACAAATCTTGTTGGGGGTGGTTATCAGGCCAGAAACCCGTCGTGATAAATGTCACTGCACTGGCAGTTTAAACAAGATCGCAGCAGAGCGGTGCTCCGTGTCGTTTAGCTTATAAGCTGGCCTCAATGATGTTTAAAGGCAGAATCCTCGCCTAGACGCAGACCAGATGCAAAATGACCGAAAAAAACCTCTGGACTGTTTTTAAGATAATCCCTAATTAATGTTTTATGCACTCAGGAATATTGCCGACATGACCATCACATATTATCATTCTCTGTGCGCTAACAACGCCATGAGGGATATTTCGTTGCAGCGCGATCCGTTTGTTCATTTTTCTTTGTTTGTGTCTGGCGGCGCATCTCTGCTCACGGTTATCCCGTAAGCAGGTGATGTTTTTCTTTACCGGCTTAAAACAATTTACAGGCTATATTTCAACCATGACTCATACCATCGATTATCTGATGACATTTCGTAAATGTTCCAGTTTAGACAGCCTAGAAAAAGTCTATGACAAGCTAAATTACTCCATAACCAATGATAGTGAAATGAGTAGCATGTATCGCGCAGCCGATCATCGCCGCGCAGAATTGGTCTCAGGTAAGCTGTTCGACTTAGGAAAAGTACCGAAATCACTGTGGGCACAGGTTCTTTAATTTCCCGCTATTACGCGCGCTTCTTTTTTGTCTTTTATGGCGGATTTTCTTGCCTGGCTCAAGATTTGCTGTCGCGCGTGATACGAAACACATTTATTGGACTGCCAAAGCTCTACCCTTTTAGCACGTAATCGAGCTATAGGAGTCGAACATGGGATACCAGAACGTGTTGGTAGCGGTAGCAGTGGCTGCAGACAGTCACCGGCTGGTAGAGAAGGCTGTTTCTATCGTGCGCCCTTATAATGGGCAAATCACGCTGGTGAGCATGATCGCCAATCCCGAGATCTATAACAACTTCGCGGGCCCGATGCTTGGCGACCTGCGTGCGTTGATGGAGGAAGAGACGCTGCTGTTTATGGAGGAGCTACGGCTGCGTACCGATTACCCCATCCACAATACCCGGATTATCCACGGCGAACTGGGTGACTGCCTGACTTATGCCAACCAGCGGCAACCTTTTGACCTGGTCATTTGTGGTAACCACAGCGACAGTATGCTGAACAAAGTCACCTGTTCTGCCGCGCGCTTTATTAATACCAGCAGCATTGATGTGTTGATCATTCCACTGTAACGGATTGGCAATCGCAGTATCATTTTCCAGCCTCCTCATTGATAATCGCCAACAGCAATTATCACGCAAAAGGCATCAATTCTTTTATGGTGCAATACTAACTCACGACAGTAAATGGCGATAAGGTAAGCTCGTGAAGTGATAAATTATTTCTCTTTAGAATGAAAGCGCCCTGCTGGCAATAAGCCTATGCGCACATATCGTAATTCCCCATTGCTGCATATTGGTTAGACTGATAATCCTACTCTGTCGCCAAGGAGCACCCGATGTCTCAGCAACAGCACCAGAATCGCCGCTTCGTTTTAGCTTCTCGTCCGCACGGCGAGCCACACGCAGAAAATTTCCGTCTGGAAACTACCGAAATACCACAGCCCGCAGCAGGACAATTGTTGCTGCGCACCGTCTACCTTTCGCTCGATCCTTATATGCGTGGCCGTATGAGTGATGCTCCCTCTTACGCGCCGCCGGTGCAAATCGGGCAGGTGATGGTCGGTGGCACGGTATCCCGCGTCGTCTCATCACAGCACCCTGATTTCAAAACCGGAGATTGGGTATTAGGTTACGACGGCTGGCAAGACTATGCGTTGTCAGAAGGACAAGGGCTGCGTAACTTGGGGGCCAAGCTCGATCACCCTTCCCGCCTGCTTGGTGTGTTGGGTATGCCGGGGTTCACTGCTTACATGGGGCTGTTGGACATCGGCCAGCCACAGGCAGGGGAAACCGTGGTGGTTGCCGCTGCCAGCGGTGCCGTAGGTTCAGTGGTGGGCCAGATTGCCAAATTGAAAGGCTGCCGCGTGGTCGGCGTTGCCGGTGGTGAAGAGAAATGCCGCTATGTTGTCGATGAACTGGGTTTTGACGCCTGTCTCGATCATCGCTCCCCCCATTTTGCAGAGCAACTGGCCACCGCTTGCCCACAAGGTATCGACGTTTACTATGAAAACGTCGGCGGTGCGGTATTCGATGCGGTTATCCCCTTACTTAACACTAAAGCGCGCATCCCGGTCTGTGGCGTAATCGCCCAGTACAATGCCACCGGGTTACCCGATGGCCCAGATCGGTTACCACTGCTGCAAAGCCTGATTCTGCGCAAACGTATCAAAATGCAGGGCTTTATTATCTTCGATGACTACGCCCCACGTTTTGGTGAGTTTTTACAGCAAATGGAAGAGTGGGTCAGCCAGGGTAAAATCAAATTCCGTGAAGATGTGGTAGAAGGATTAGAGAACGCCCCTCAAGCCTTCTTTGGCCTGCTACAGGGGAAAAACTTCGGCAAGCTGGTGATC
The DNA here is from genome assembly GCF_057180605.1 of Serratia sp. HNCC26DJ206. NCBI lineage: Bacteria > Pseudomonadati > Pseudomonadota > Gammaproteobacteria > Enterobacterales > Yersiniaceae > Serratia > Serratia sp. HNCC26DJ206. The sequence goes on along the minus strand of NZ_JBXUGP010000001.1, from coordinate 70,608 downwards.
CGCGTGGGTGAAGAGTAACGGCATGATCAGGGCGCTCTTGCGCCCTGAGACAATCCATCGGATATTACCGTTCGTCAGGCTTTCTTCACCGTCTGATAAATATCAAGGTCAAAATATCCATCGGCTTCGTTGTCGTTGAGATAGTGTTCGTAGCAAACGCCGTCTATCGGTTGATAGCCGCTTGCAGGCAATTCCTTCTGATAAAAATTGCCCCATGCCGCCTCAAAATCGCCGTCAGTGATCCGCACGTGGTAGATCGCATACTCCCCGGCCGGTAAAGTTTGTATAGACAGCGCTTCACTGCCCACCGGTAACGTAAAATCTTCTGCGACGGTCAATACCACATCGGCACGCTGCCTTTCTGGGGCGACTTCAGCGGGATCGTCCCAGTACAGCACCAACCATTTCCCCGTAGGGATCCCATGCTGTTTTTGCCATGCCATCAGGCGCTGGCATCCTGGTGGAATGGATTGCGCATAAGGCCCGATAACCCGTAACCCCACCACCTTTTCTGCTGCCTTCTGTTCAATTCTTATGGCCATCACCCTTTCCTTTTGTCATTAGTGGTCAGGAACCAATTTCGGTACGCACATCCAATAGTTCCGGGAAAAAGGTCAGCTCCAAGGCTTTTTTCAGAAAACTGACGCCGCTGGAACCCCCGGTGCCTGATTTAAACCCGATGATTCGTTCCACCGTTTTCATATGGCGAAAACGCCACAGATGGAAACTCTCTTCTATATCCACCAGCTTTTCCGCCATTTCATAGGCTTCCCAGTGAGTTTGTGGATGATCGTAGATCTGTTTGAACACGGGTAACAAGTCGGGATTACGCTGATAAGGTTGCGTCCAGTCGCGTTCAATGCACGCCTGCGGAATGGGTAAACCCTGGCGGGAGAGGTAAAGCAGGTATTCATCGTACAAGCTGGGCGCTTCCAGCAGCGTTTTTAACGCAGCATGTTTTTCTGCATCAGCGCTGAATACCGCCAGCATCGCCGCATTCTTATTACCGAGCAAAAACTCAATTGAACGATACTGGTGGGACTGAAAACCCGAGGAGTTACCAAGTACCCCACGGAACTCGACATATTCCGATGGCGTCAAGGTTTCCAATACCGCCCACTGCTCAAACAGCAGCCGCTGGATTTGCTTCACCCTGGCCAGGATTTTAAAACAATGACTGAGCTTATCCTGCTGAACCAACAGCCGTGCGGCCTGTAGTTCGTGCAGCATTAATTTCATCCATAATTCAGACGTTTGATGCTGCACGATAAACAGCATCTCGTCATGATGCTGAGGGTTGGAAAGAGGTTGTTGGCAGACCAGTAACTGATCCAGGCACAGATAATCGCCATAGCTCATGCGCTTGGAAAAATCGGTGACAATGGTGCCTTCTAATTCCCGCTGATTCATCTGTTCTCTCCCTGCGCTCCGCAGTGTGGAAACGCGCTGCTGGTTAGCAAAACGAGAGAAAACAATAGTCCATTTTTGTAACACACACGTAACAATCAACCAAAGATGCCTTGCAGATCACATGCCGGTTTATCCTTGCGAGCTAAACGCATTGGATCCTTTACTTTTTACCCGGCATCATTCTGATCAAGGTGTTATCCAGCATAATGTAGTGATGAAACAGCGCCCCGACCGCATGAATACCGACAATAAAGTATCCAACATCCGCAACCAGCTCATGGATTTCCTTCAGATTATGCTGCATGTCGGTATTCGGCAGGCCCGCAACCGGCATCGGATATGAGAGAAATGACCATTCCACGTTGCCATAATATAGCGACAACCCCCCCAGCAGCGGTAGGCAGATAAACATCAGGTAGAGAATGCCATGAGTCGCTTTGGCCAGGCGAATCTGCCAGCGTGGAGGCGGTGGTATGATCTCCGGGTCTTTATAGGCAAACTTGAGGGCAACACGCATTAACATCAGGATCAGTACCGTAATCCCAAAGGTATAATGCAGCGTTTTCATCCACTCCCTCATATTGCTGCCCTTAGGGGCAATCCCTTTTAGCTCCATCACGGCATAGGTGAGTGCCACCAGAATAAAAATCGCCCAGTGGAAAAAGATCTGACTCGGTGCAAACTTACGTTTCATGCTCCCCCCTCTCGTCTCAATATTCAATCTACGCCTAATATAGCCCTGTTAAGTTAAATCCACATTAAGAGCCAATAAAAAGCTATCACAGCCTATGGCGATCACCGGGAGAAATTCGCATCCAGAGACGAATTATTATCAAATTCGCCTTTAGATACGAATAGTTGACAAATTCGTCTCTGGATGCGAACTTACTGTGACGATTTCCTCTCTTGCTGGCCAACAAATGAAAGCACAAATCAGCGTAATCACCGGCGATTTGGTGAATTCGCAGCAGGTTGATACAGCGAGTTACATCGCCCATCTCGATGGTTTGCTCTCAGAACTGCAACAGGCCAAGTACCTGCAGCAATACGACATCTTTCGCGGTGACAGTTTCCAGCTAGTTTCGAAGCCAAACCAGGGATTATTTCTGGCAGTGTATATCCGCATAGCACTGCGGGCGGTAGATGCCGTTCATTGGGATGCTCGGCTAGCGATAGGCCTGGGAACCCGGCAGACGAAAAACGCCGGTTATGGCAGCGCATTCCTCAACTCTGGCAACTCTCTGGATAACATGGCAAAAAATTGCTATCTGGCTCTGAAAACCGACAATGAAAAAATCAACGTTATTGTCAGCGATCTACTGCCGATGTTAGATCATGTCATTGGCCGCTTGTCACAGACCGAAGCTAAAATTGTCCAGACCCGAATGTTTACCGACACCAACAAGGGCGTAGCGACAGCTTTACAGAAAGCCACCTCAACGATATCTGCCACCTTAAAACGAGCGGCCTTCGAAGAGATCATGCGATTTATCACGGCGATAAACAGGATAACCTAATGATGGATTTAACCTACGCCCCACTGTTGATCTGGCTGCTGGTCGTGCATCTGGTTGCCGACTTTCCCTTACAGCCACTCAGTTGGGTCAAGGATAAAGCCCAAAATCGCAGCCGTTCACGTTTCCTATTGTTGCATGCCCTGCTACATGGTGCGCTAGCAGCCTTTGTCATCTCTGTATTTGGATTGCTGCACGGCAGGTTATCATCGCTAGACGTGTTGAGTACTCTCCTGATAATCAGTATCAGCCATTACCTGATCGACTTGATGAAAGTCACTTGGCTCACCCGTATGAGCCCGGTAGGCAGTCTTTTACTCGATCAGAGTTTGCATCTGGCCGTTATCCTGTGTCTGTGGCTGTATCTCAGCCCCAATGCAGGCATATTGCTGTATACCGCATGGCAGCAGATTTCTGGTTGGCAACTTAGCCTGATGCTATTGGCCTATCTACTGATTTATACCCCAATGGGTATTCTGATTGGGCAGCTACTGGCGCACTGGGCACCGCAAATGCCGCTCAGTGCCAAAGCCGATAATGATTCGCTGCTACGCGCCGGTAAACAAATTGGTTATCTGGAAAGGACGTTGATTCTGACGTTTGTGCTGATTGGCCAGATACCGGCCATCGGTTTTCTGCTGGCAGCAAAGTCTATTTTTCGCTTTGGCGATCTGCGGCAAACAGGGGATAAAATGCGTACCGAGTATGTACTACTCGGTACGCTGTTTTCTTTTACGCTGACCATTATGTTAGGTCTGCTGGTGAAGAAACTGTTATAGCCACTCCCCGAAACGGCGGATGTAGAAACGTTTCATCAGCTGTGCTACCACACAGTAGCTAACCAGCGTTGCCGCCAACCAAGGGAAGTACTCCCAAGGCAACGGTTGCAGCCCAACCCAGGCCCCGAGCGGTGAGAACGGGATATAGATACCGAGCGCCATAATCAGCCCGGTGGTCAGCAACACGGGCAACGCTGCCGTGCTCTGGATGAACGGGATCTTCTGGGTACGTAACATATGTACCACCAGCGTTTGTGATAACAGCCCTTCAATAAACCAGCCAGACTGGAACAGCGCCTGATGCTCTATGCTATTGGCGGCAAACACAAACCACATCAGGGCATAGGTACTGATATCGAAAATAGACGATGTTGGCCCGATCCACAGCATGAAACGACCAATGTTCTTGGCATCCCACTTACGGGGCTTACGCAGGAACTCTTTGTCCATCTTGTCCCACGGCAGCGACAATTGGGAAATGTCATACATCAGGTTCTGCAACAGCAGGTGGATCGCCAGCATCGGCAGGAAAGGAATAAATGCACTGGCTACCAAGACCGAGAACACGTTGCCGAAGTTGGAACTGGCGGTCATGTTCAGGTATTTGATGATATTACCGAAGGTTTCACGCCCTTTGATCACCCCTTCTTCCAGTACCATCAGGTTCTTTTCAAGCAGGATGATGTCGGCCGACTCTTTAGCAATGTCAGTACCGGTATCAACGGAAATCCCCACGTCAGCATCGCGCAACGCTGGAGCATCGTTGATGCCGTCCCCCAGGAAACCGACGGTATGGCCGTTGGCTTGCAACATCTTCAGCACGCGTGATTTCTGCAACGGCGTCAGTTTGGTAAATACCGTGCGCTGTTCTACTTCACGCGCTAGCCGAACATCATCCATCTGTTCGATTTCCAAGCCCGAAAGCGGCTCCCCTGGCTCCAGCCCAACATCACGGCAAATCTTGCAGGTGATCACCGGGTTGTCGCCGGTCAACACTTTCACCGCTACGCCATTTTCCTGTAATGCCGCAATCGCTTCCTGTGCACTTTCTTTCGGCGGATCGAGGAACGTCAGCAGCCCTTCAATCACCAGATCGCGTTCGTCCGCCACACTGAGTGGCAGCGTGCAACCTTCATGTCCCAGATCGCGCGTGGCCAGCACCAGCACGCGGAAACCATCTTCGTTGTACTCGCAGGCCAGCGCCTGCAAAGCAGCGCGGCGCGCATCATCAATCTCCAGAACCTGCTGCCCTTCGCGCACATGGGTGGCGATTTCCAGCATCTCCTCCACCGCCCCCTTGCAGATCAGCAACTGACGCCGTTCTTCATCCTGTACCACAATGGATAGGCGGCGGCGCACGAAATCAAACGGCAGTTCATCCACTTTGCTGTAGCGCCCAAGCGCTTCAACACCCGGTTTACCACGCCCGAAGCGGATCACCGCCTGATCCATCAGGTTTTTCATACCGCTTTGATGGAAACTGTTCAGCCAGGCCAGATGCAGCACATGATGATCTTTGTTGCCGTTCACATCCAGATGATGCTCAAGGATGATACGATCCTGCGTCAATGTGCCGGTTTTATCGGTACAGAGTACGTCCATCGCGCCAAAGTTTTGGATAGCATTCAGGCGTTTGACCACCACCTTGCGGCGCGCCATGGCAATAGCGCCTTTCGCCAGGTTGGAACTGACAATCATCGGCAGCATTTCTGGCGTCAGGCCAACGGCCACTGCCAGTGCAAACAGCGCAGCTTCCGACCAGTCCCCTTTAGTGAAACCGTTGATCAGCAGGACAATAGGCACCATCACCAGCATAAAGCGGATCAACAGCCAACTGACGCTGTTCACCCCACGATCAAACGCGGTTTGCGAGCGGGAACCGACGATCGACTTCGCCAGAGAACCGAAATAGGTGCGGCCACCGGTCGCTACCACCACTGCCGATGCGGTACCGCTGGCAACGTTGGTGCCCATCAGGCAAATGTTCGATAGTTCAAGCAACTCAATTTCGCTGGAAGCATCGATTTCAGTCGATTTCTGGCTGACGCTACCCAACGCGTCATATTTCTCGATCGGGATCGCTTCCCCGGTCAAGATGGCCTGGCTGATAAACAGATCGCGGGAACTGAGCAAACGCACATCCGCTGGCACCATATCCCCAGCAGAAAGTTGGATAATGTCGCCCGGTACCAATTCACGAATGGGGATTTCCACCGCCAAGGCTTGAGCGCTGAAACTGCTGCGGCGTAACACCGTGGCGGTAGTACGCACCATCGACTTCAGCGATTCGGCAGCTTTGTTGGTACGGTATTCCTGCCAGAAACGCAGCAAACCGCTCAGCGTCACCATCACCAGAATGATGATCACACCGGTGAGCTCAGTTTCTTCACCGTGCCGGGCCGGTAGCCAATAGTCGGTAAAGAAACTGATCGCCGCCAGCACCATCAAGACAAAAATAAACGGGTTATTAAACGCGCTGACTAATTGCACCAACACATGGGGAGCTTTCTCATGGGCCACCTGATTGGTGCCAAAGTGTTGCAAACGCTCTTGTGCATCTTCCTGGGTTAATCCAATGCGGCTACAGTTCAGATTTGCCAGCGTCTGATCGAGGCTGTTCTTTGCCTCAAGCGCGATGGCATAAGGTTCGCGGCTTTTATCACGGCGACGTGTTTTTTCTTTAATATAGGTCATAACACTATTCCCTTATTTTACTCTGCGCACAGGGTGACCTCGCCCGTATTGACAGGTGAATATACGCAGAGTGGAATTTATTGAATTAGCGCTGTTAACGTCATTATTATTGCGTTAACAACGCAGAATAATAAAAGCTCCGGGGTGATCGTCCATAATGGCTCCTTATCACCTTATAGGTGAATGTTGATAATAATTAAACGGGCAATTCAGAAGCGACACGCCAATGCACCGCACTGACGCTTCTTTCCAGACTGACGCGGCAGACAATACTTTCAATATCTTTCTGTGCGACCGGATTAGCGATAATTTCCGCACACACCTCTAATTGACCAGGAATGGCAATATCGGCACTGCGTAGCGATTGTAATCGTAATGCCACACCGTTCAACGCCTGTAGAATTAACGTACGCACCAGGATTTCATCCTGTTCGCCACAGGTTACCAGAATGCGGTAACGCAATTCCAGATCGACCGCCTGCTGCTGCGGTTGCAGATTAATGCGCTGCGCCGCTTCCCGTAGCAGAATATTGGCACATAGGATAACCAGCGTTGCCAGTACGGCTTCCCAGTGTTGGCCCAAACCACACAGCACGCCGATCGCCGCAGAGCACCACAGGGTGGCTGCCGTATTCAACCCACGGATATTGAGGCCTTCACGCATAATGACACCGGCACCGAGAAAGCCGATCCCAGAGACAATTTGCGCGGCAATACGCCCGGCGCTGGAAGGCTCAGTGGTGACCGAGCTCAAGATAAAGACCGCAGCACCGGTCGCCACCAATGCATTGGTACGCAAGCCAGCCATTCGTTGGCGCCATTGCCGCTCGGCGCCAATAATTGCGCCCAGGCTCATCGCCAGTAATAAATTCAAGACAAAAGGAGTCATAGCCATGATCTTCCCCTTAATAAACAGCAGGAGGGTGAATCATGTGCTTTTAAGCACACGCGAAATTGCGCTGAAAATAAATCAGCGGATTAGCGTTTTAGTGCCTGGAGGGAAAAGGCTGTGGCGATGCAATACCATAATAATATCCGAATCAAATCTCCCGAAGCGATTTAGCTTCAGGTACAACAGTGATGTTCGGGTTGGCACAACTCGGAATAACTTGAGAGGGGTGCTGCCCGCCGTGTTCGGCAAGCAACAAATCAGAAGGAGATCGGCCAGCTTGCCTTAATTATTTCGCTGCTACTACAACTGTCCAATTGATTTTCTCCACTGAAATTTTGCAGGGAGTATAGTTACGTAAAGTGATGAAGTAAAGAATAGTTTATTAAACGAATATTAAACTGAATATTCTCTTTATTTCATTATATCTATTGTCGGCAACATACAATATATGATGCTCCTCACCCCAGTTGCTGCTGTAACCAATGCAACAAGGCTTCAACTGCAGGCGTCAGGCCCGTGGCATGCGGCCACACCAGATAAATATCGTTATTTCCCAAGTGCTGAGCCGCCGCCAACGGCACCAGACGGCCCGCAGCAATCGAATCACTCGCCAGCACCGTTTTCACCAGGGCAATACCAAATCCCTGTTCGGCGGCGCGGATCAACAGGCCGGCATCGTTGAACAGTGCCACTTGCTGGCCACCGCCAGCGTATCCCTGCGCATGAAACCAGACATGCCAGGGCATAGCATCATGTTCAAGTAATGGAACCTGTGCCCCAACAACGCGAGAAAAGGAGCCCTGCCATTGTAAAGCCAGCTCTGGGGTAGCAACGGGCACCACTTCCCCTGTAGCAATACGCTGCGCCTGCACGCCTGACCAAACACCATCTCCCATGCGGATCGCAGCATCAAAACCCTTGCGCGATAAATCCTGTACCGCCAGTGAAGCATCAATATCCAGTGTGATCCCAGAGCAAACGCGATGAAAAGCCGCCAGCCTGGGCAATAACCAATAATGAGCAAAGGAGGGTAGCACGCTGATGCGCAGCGTCTGGCTTGCCGCAATCCGTCTGACGCGATTGACACCTTGCTGCAAGGCTGACAATGCCGGTTCGGCAACGGCCAACAGTTCGCGCCCGGCAGCATTCAGGCGCACTCCGCGTCCGCTGCGTTCAAACAATGGGCAGCCGATCGCCTGTTCAAGTTGTTGAATTTGCTGGCTGACAGCGCCATGGGTCAGATGTATCTGTTGCGCAGCCGCGCGCAGATTTTCCAACCGAGCGGCAATGATAAAGGTCGGTAAAAAATGAATCGGCAAACGATCGTTCATAATTGGTTAGCCTTACTATCACAAAAGGTTATTTTTCATCGATATCAGCACCAATGCAAACTCTCTATGGTATAGCCCTACATTACCTGTGTACCAAGGACAAGCTATGCACCCTCGTTTACAACAAGATCTTAACGATTTCCCCCGTATACTCGACCACGCCAGCCAACTGGCACAAAGATTTCTCGCCGGGCTGGAGCAGCGCTCTGTATGTCCACCATTGGCTGAACAGCAGCTTGGAACCGAGGATAATATCCTGGTGGAAGAAGGCCATGGCGCTATGGCGGCCCTGGATAATTTCTGGCAGCGCTATGCCGCTGGATTCTCCGGTAGCGCCGGTCCACGCTACTTTGGTTTTGTCACCGGCGGTGGTACTCCGGCAGCTTTAGCGGCCGACTGGCTGGTTAGCACAACCGACCAAAATAGCCTACTTAGCCATGACACCATTGCCGCAGCCATTGAATTAGCCACGATTGAACAGCTAAAAACCCTGCTGCATCTGCCTGCTGACTTCAGCGGCAGTTTTGTCAGCGGTGCCACCATGGCAAACTTTGTCGGTATCGCCATCGGCCGTCAATGGCTTGGGCAACAGCACGGGGTTGACGTATCACAGCAGGGGCTCGCAGTCCTAGGCCCCATTCAGGTGCTTTCAGCCAATGCCCATTCCAGCAGCGTAAAAGCCCTCAGCATGCTGGGTATCGGGCGTGATGCGCTGAAAAGCATCGCCCGGCAGGCTGACTCGGAAGCGATCGACATCGCAGTATTAGAGCAACACCTTGCCGCAACGCCAGGTAAACCCACCATCGTATTGGCCAGCGCCGGTACGGTGAATACCGCCACCTTTGACGCTCTATCTAGCCTGCTGGCGCTACGCGAACGCTATCCATTCTGGCTGCACGTTGATGCCGCATTCGGTGGCGTAGCCGCCTGCTCCCCTCGTTATGCGCCTCTGCTACAAGGCTGGCAGCAGGCCGATTCGATCACCGTGGACGCTCATAAATGGATGAACGTCCCCTATGACAGCGCCATTCAGTTTACCCGCCATCTGGCGCTGCAAATGCAGGTTTTCCATAACCATTCGGCTTATCTCGAGGCCCCAACGTTGCGCCCGGATAACTATCTGCACCTGACACCCGAAAACTCACGGCGTTTTCGTGCCCTGCCGCTATGGATGGCATTGAAAGCCTATGGCCGCAGCGGCATGCAGGAGATCGTTGAACGTAATATCACGCTGGCACGCCGCTTGGGGGATGGATTAGCGGCCAGTGAAGGCTTCTGCCTGCTGGCCCCCGTAAACCTGAACATCGTCTGCTTTGCCTTAACGGAAGTTGAAGGTGATGCAGAAGTCGCGCGCGATCGTTTTCTTGCACGTTTGGACCAGCACGGCGTGGTACGTTGTACCCCTACCCACTATAACGGCCAGCCGGGCATTCGCGCTGCGCTGGTGAACTGGATGACCGAGGAGCGGGATATCACTCTGGCACTGGAATCGATGCAAACCTGTCGGCCAGAAGTCGCTTAATCATTAGAAAAGACAGCGTTGTGTTACCGCAACGCTGTGTTGCTCAAAGCTGCAACGTTGCCAACGGGATCCTAATCTTTCGACGTAAAGCACCCGTTTTATCAACATCACGCTGCCAGCGCCTGCCTAAGCCACAACAATAAGCAAAATATTTTTATCTTAAAACCGCCACCATAGTTTATAAAATTCAATATGTTGTACAATTAAATCACGGTTAAAGCACAAAAATCGCACTACTTGATGCGATTTTTTCTCTTTTCATCGCTTAAAAAACAACTTCAATACGCCAAATAGAAAGAATTATCATTACCAATTCAGCAAACGCATTGGTATAATGAATTGAATTAAAACATTAAATCAAAAATTATGATGATAAGAGACGCTTTTGACGCGCAAAAAAACAGCAAAAATTAAGCAAAAGTTAAAACGTGTATTTTTTTAATAATTATCTTACTAACGTAGAAATAACCCTCATGAGATACTGAATAAATTCAATGAGGTTAATCTTGTCGCTGAGTGACACTCAAGGCTATTGCGAGCAGATATTCAATCATTCGCTATAATAAGACGACTTAAGCTAAACTGATGGATTAATGGGATTAAAAAATTTAGTCCGAAAAGACATTGAGTAGTGTCTGTTTTATTGATAGAACTTTGTGTCCATAAAATGCAATTTTTTTGTACCTTTTTAGCCTTAAAACACAGGCTTTTCTTATTACTACCGCAGTAAAACGGGTTTAAGTGGGGTGCTATATGCCAACAATTATCATGGATTCATGCAGTTACACCAGATTAGGACTTACTGACTATCTGACTTCACAGGGTGTGAAAAAGCGTCATATCAACACTGCTGCCGGTATCGATTGCCTGGACGAAAAATGTACCAGGATTAAGCCTAACCTGGTTTTTTTGAACGAAGATTGCTTCATACATGAAGCCGATGCGACAGAAAGAATAAAACAGGTGATTTCTCAGCACCCTGACACATTATTCTTTATTTTCATGGCAATCACTAACGTACATTTCGACGATTATTTATACGTACGTAAAAACGTTATCATCTCGTCAAAATCCATCAAACCAGAAACAATGAGCCGGTTACTCAACCACTATCTTGAGAAAAAAGTCAGCCGCCCTGAAAAAAACTCGCTTGACCAGACGCCGGTGACGCTCAGCCAAACCGAATCCAATATGCTACGCATGTGGATGTCCGGCCAGGGAACCATTCAGATCTCCGATCAGATGCAGATCAAAGCGAAAACGGTCTCTTCTCATAAGGGAAACATCAAGAGAAAGATCAAAACGCACAACAAGCAGATTATTTATCATGTTGTTCGTTTAACCGACACATTGACCAATGGCATATTCGTTAACAATCGTTAACACAGGCAATAGCCACGACTTTATCAGGGACACCTCTGTAAGGCCGTGTAGACGCTCTACTGGAGGCTTTCTCCACCAAAACTGAAATACCTGTTCGCACTGGCACGCTCTATCGCGACGGGTATTCTCGTTTGATAATTAACTCTGATATCACGCAGCAATATTAGCCACTAGAAAAAGCCAGACACAGCAAGGTGAGGTTTACTCGTTTTCTGCTGAACGCAGTTCAACAAAAGTGCCATCGCGGCTGTCAATCTCATTGAAGAACCATATACCGGCAGGATAGTCTTCCAATGCCACCAGATACATCGTTCCTTCATTAAACACTTCTACTGTTAGAACAACCCCTTCACGACGTGCACCACCGTCGGTTTTCACCGTCACCAGATCGTTAACTTTCATGGTTTACCTCATCATCTATCATGGCTGCAAATCATACCGCTGCGCTACATCGCCCTGATTACAGCAGGTGCAGGCGGTGTTTTCAGTACCGTTAAAGCTTAGCAGAGCACGGCAACGCGGTTTTATTCGCTCCACAGTGCTACGGGCTTTTGCCTTGTGGCCAAACTACAGATACAAAAAAACCCGCCAAGGCGGGTTTTTGATCAGCAAGGAGCCGATTAGATAGCGGTAACGTTAGCCGCTGACGGACCTTTAGCACCGTTCTCGATAGAGAACTGTACGTTCTGGCCTTCAGCCAGGGTCTTGAAACCTTGATCCTGAATTGCAGAGAAGTGTACGAATACATCTTTGCTGCCGTCTGCAGGAGTAATGAAACCAAAACCTTTAGATTCGTTGAACCACTTCACTTGACCTTTGATCATGTTAGACATGTCTAATTCCTTCAATATTAAATTTAAGCCGCCATGGGCATGTTATAGCCGGTCATCAGTTACTTATGGAGGCACTAGAAAGGAAATTCGTCAGAGAAGAGCTATCAAGGATAACGCTTTAAATTTGAACTACTTTACTCAAAATGTCGTGCATAAATAGGTCTGTACCACAGGCCGGGAATCATTAACTCATGCCCGGCGTTGAATAGCAACTCTTTTTGCCTAAGGAGGGCAGAAACGAGATCAAACGCACAGTATTCAACACTTTCAGACGAAATTATCAGCATTATCTAGCTGGCGTTATCGGTATTGAGCTCAATGACATACTGCATAATCACTTCAATTTTAGCGTAGCGCCGCTCACCATAGCATGAAGCACGTTCTTTCCCCAACGTGCGCCAGTCTACAGTTTGGCTCTCTGTCATTCTTTCATCACAAAAACGTCACAATACCCCCATAAGATAATCAGCGATTACCCGCTCTCGGTTAATACCAAGGATTTCGCTTATGACCATGGTTAAAGCTGTAAATCATCAGGAAGCAGAAACGCTGATCCGTTCAGGAACCGCAAAAAAAATCGAGCTGGCCTATGACATCGACAGTGACGATTTCTTCCAACTCGCCAGCTTGTGGTGTGATAAAGGCGCTAAAATCTCCAAAGGGAAAGAACACTTTATCGTCTCATTGAAAGGTTTTCGCATTCCGCCGAACGATTAATGCCATGCCGTCCCTTGCGGCGGCTCTGTTCTTCTTTCTGCCACACCGCCCCATTTCCTTAATGACAACGCTGTTATTTCTATAAGATGAACCGCAGGTGTCTCACTGAATCGGACATGTTCCCGATTTACCCGCTAAGGAAAACAGTATGTCAGCCAATGCACAACTCCCTAATATCATGAAAGTTATCGAAATCAGCCAGCCTGGTGAGCCCGAGGTACTGAAACTCGCAGAACGCCCCATCCCTGCGCTGGCGCCGGGCGAAATACTGGTAAAGGTTGCCGCTTCCGGGGTTAACCGCCCAGATGTCATGCAGCGCCGTGGGCAGTATGCGCCACCACCGGGGGCTTCGGATATTCCGGGGTTGGAGATCGCAGGAGAAGTGGTTGCGGTGGGCGTTGGCGTGCAACGCTATGCACCAGGCGATCGGGTTTGTGCGCTAATCGCCGGTGGCGGCTACGCGCAATATTGCCCGGTACATGAAAGCAACGCGTTGCCTGTACCGAAAGGCTTCAGCATGGTCGAGGCCGCCGCCATTCCAGAAACCTTCTTCACCGTTTGGGTGAACGTATTTCAGCGCGGCCATCTGCAAGCCGGGGAAACGGTACTGATTCATGGTGGAACTTCCGGTATCGGCACAGTAGCCACCATGCTGGCGAAAGCGTTCTGCGCCCGCGTTATTACCACCGTGGGCTCAGAAGAGAAACGCCTGGCTAGCCTGGCGCTGGGGGCCGACGTGGCCATTAACTACCACAGCGAAGATTTTGTCGAACAGACCAAACGTGCCACCAATGGTAAAGGCGCGGATGTGATTGTCGATCTGATCGCCGGTGACTACGTGGCAAAAAATTATCAGGTTGCCGCCATGGATGGCCGTATCGTGCAGATCGGGACACAGCACGGCGTGGCCAAAGAGCTGAACCTGATGCCATTGCTACTCAAGCGCCTCACCCACACCGGCTCTACGCTGCGGGCGCGCAGCGTGGAAGACAAAGCGCAGATCGCCGCAGAGTTGGAGCTGAAAGTGTGGCCGCTATTGGAACGCGGCACGCTGAAACCGCAGATCTTCAAGACATTCCCACTGGAACAGGCAGCGCAGGCCCATACGCTGATGGAATCCAGCGCCCATATTGGCAAGATTGTCTTAACGCACTAACGGGCGCTCCGCAATTTTCCGTCTGTGAAAAAAAGAACAGGGCCGCCATAGCGACCCTGTTAACTGTTAAGCGAGCTCCGATCAGCTTCTGACTTTTCTGTAGATAACCAGCACCACCAAAGCACCGACTACCGCAACAACAAAGCTGCCCAGGTTGAAGCCATCGACTTGGCCCATACCGAAGAAGGTACTGATATAGCCGCCGACAACCGCACCTACAATCCCCAGGATGACGGTCATGATAAAACCGCCGCCATCTTTGCCTGGCATAATCCACTTAGCCAGAACACCGGCGATTAAACCAAAAATGATCCAGGAAATGATGCCCATTTTTACTCTCCCGATTTATTTTCTGACTAAAAGAAAACCAACGACCAAGCCAACAGCAGCACCGACACCACCCCATGGTTATCTTTCACTCTGTTCCCCGGTAAATACCACCTCCAAGCGGCCTATAAAGCGGGGGCTATCTGCAATAATTCGTATCTGCATGTTATTACTATAGTAAAAAATCAGCCGTTCACCCATTCACCAGCAACAGATTTTAGTTGTACGAAATTCGTGCTAATGTCATTTTGCTGTCATTTTTATCTGCTATAACAAACTATACTTGGTCTATGCGCAACAAACTCCATGATGAGGATCGCGCCATGAGCAACACATCTTTCATGCTGTTTCTGGTTTTGGTCTATGCACTGGCCGCAGTGTGGGATGGTTCAGCCACATTGCTGTTTATGTGACCATATTCAGATGTAACCTTTGTTCCCGGTGAACTTTCGCCGAGCTTTTTTACGCCTCTGATTTTTCACGGTATGTCATGATAAACCTGCCGGGAACATGCAACGGCCCCAGAAAGGGCCGTGCATTAGTTCAGACCGGGAAATCCCCTTCCTGCCGCGCCACCAGTGTCAAAATGCTGTATAGCGCCACCGCCTGTTGATGCTGATTGAACACCTGCACATCCCACACCACCACGCCATGCGGGCGGTCTTCCATAGTTTTTTGTGGTTTACGGATTTTCTTCTTGCAGGTTAACCGCACCTGAATGGTGTCACCTATTTTCACCGGTTCGATAAAACGCAGGTTTTCCATGCCGTAGTTGGCAATGACTGGCCCGACGCCGGGATCGACAAACAACCCAGCCGCCGCCGATACCACAAAATAGCCATGCGCTACCCGCTCGCCAAACAACGATTCCGCCGCACCGATCTTATCCATATGCGCATAGAAGTGATCGCCACTCAGGCAGGCAAAATTGACGATGTCAGCCTCGGTAATAGTACGGCGCGCGGTCAGCAGACTTTCGCCAATCTGCAACTGTTCGAAGTATTTACGGAACGGATGCACCTGTTCTTCAACCACCTTGGCACCGCGCACCCATTCACGACCAATCGCTGCCAGCATCGCTGGGCTGCCCTGGATCGCCGTGCGTTGCATATAGTGTTTTACCGCGCGTAAACCGCCTAACTCCTCGCCACCGCCGGCCCGCCCTGGGCCACCGTGTACCAACAGCGGCAGCGGTGAACCATGGCCGGTAGATTCGGCAGCAGCATGGCGATCCAGCACCAGCATGCGGCCATGGGCGCATGCCGTGGCGCGGATAACGCGCGTCGCTAGCGCTTCATCGGCGGTAATCAGGGAACCGGCCAGGCTGCCTTGCCCCAATAGCGCCAATTCAATAGCCTGCTGAGTACTCTGATAAGGCATCAGCGTCGCCACCGGGCCAAACGCCTCGGTGCCATGCACCGCCTGATGACTAAAGGGATCGGCGCAATACAGCAATGTGATCGGGTAAAACGCCCCTTCCTGCGCACGCTCACCGGCGATCGCCAGCTTATCTAACGCCGCACCACACAAAGCCTCACAGCCGTTTTGCAGCAGGAAGGCCACCTTTTGCTGCACATCGTCACGCTGCTCCTGGTTGACCAGCGCCCCCATGCGCACCTGCTCCAGTTGCGGATCGCCAATCTGCACGCCCGCCAAACGCTGCAATAGCGCCTGTTGCACCTCAGCGATACGCGCTGCGGGAACGATAATGCGCCGGATAGCCGTACACTTCTGCCCGGCTTTGCTGGTCATCTCGCGGCAAACTTCTTTGATAAACAGCGCAAACTCCGGCATATCTGGCGTGACATCCTCCCCCAGCACACAGCAGTTGAGCGAGTCGGCCTCCATGGTGAATGCGATGGATTTTTCCAGCAAGCGCGGGTGAGAACGCAGCTTTTGCCCGGTTTGTGCCGAACCGGTAAAAGTCACCGCATCCTGGTAATCGAGATGATCGAACATATTGCCAACGCCGCCGCAAATCAGCTGTAACGCACCTTCTGGTACTAGCCCGCTGTCGATAATCAGCTTCACTATCGCCTGGGTCAGCTGCGCCGTCGCGGTGGCGGGTTTGATGATCGCTGGCATGCCTGCCAGCCAAGTAGGGGCCAATTTTTCCAGCATTCCCCAGCAGGGGAAGTTAAACGCATTGATATGCAGCGCTACGCCGGGGCGCGAGGTCAGCACGTGCCGCGCGGCAAACTGCGCCTGTTTGGAAAGTGGGATCAGTTCATCTTCCGGCCACAATGTGTCATCCGGTAATTCTCGCCCGGCCAATCCCGCATAGGAGAACAGCGTCGCGATCCCCCCTTCAATATCGACCCAACTATCGTTACGCGTGGCACCGGTCTGATAGGAAATGTCATACAGCGCCTCTTTGTGCGCTAGCAGGTGCTTGGCTACCGCCTTCATCATCTGCGCACGCTGCTGGAAAGTCATTTGTGCCAGCGCCTTGCCCCCCTTCAACCGCGCATAATCCAGGCTGGCCGCCAACGGCAGCCCGTCGGAGCACACCTGATACAGCGGTTCACCGGTAACAGCATGGTGGATCTCGCGGGGTTTTCCCTGGCCGTACACCCACTCGCCAGAGAGATAACTGTATAGCTGCTGCATTGGCTCCTCCAAAATTCATAAATAGACACCATAAAGCTTAATTACGTATCACATATTTTTCACTCTTCGCCAAGTTAAAATTTAACAAAAATTAAACACCACCAAGCGAAACCGTCCCTTTCACGTCAAAATGCCGTAACAACTGAATTTAAATATTATTTAAAAACAACATATTAATAAAAACCCCTGTGATGAGCATCGCAAAAACATACCTATGCCATTTGATCTTATTGTTATCAACTTGTAACTTCATGGTTATGGTAAATGATTCACATTTTTATTATTAAGTTGAAAAATACGAATCACCAAGAGGCAAGCATGATAATCGAAGCACAACACCAACAGCATTTTGACGACAAGATTGCCGCAGATACCTCCATTGAAGCCAAAGACTGGATGCCAGATGCCTATCGCCAGAACCTGATCCGGCAAATCGGCCAGCACGCCCATTCCGAGGTGGTCGGTATGCTGCCGGAAGCCAACTGGCTGACCCGCGCGCCCACTCTGCGCCGCAAAGCGGTTTTATTGGCGAAGGTGCAGGATGAGGCCGGGCATGGCCTTTACCTGTACAGCGCGGCCGAAACCCTCGGCTGCTCGCGCCAGGATATCTACCAAAAAATGCTCGCTGGGCAGATGAAATACTCCTCCATCTTTAACTACCCGACGCTGAACTGGGCAGACATTGGCGTGATTGGCTGGCTGGTCGACGGGGCTGCCATCGTCAACCAGGTCGCTCTGTGCCGCGCGTCTTACGGCCCCTATGCCAGAGCGATGGTGAAAATCTGCAAAGAAGAGAGTTTCCACCAGCGCCAAGGCTACGAA
Organism: Serratia sp. HNCC26DJ206; assembly: GCF_057180605.1. Classification (NCBI taxonomy): domain Bacteria; kingdom Pseudomonadati; phylum Pseudomonadota; class Gammaproteobacteria; order Enterobacterales; family Yersiniaceae; genus Serratia; species Serratia sp. HNCC26DJ206. Next base: position 52,618 of record NZ_JBXUGP010000001.1, on the reverse strand, counting down.
GCCGTGATGGCGATGGCACAAGGCAGCGCTGAACAAAAAGCCATGCTGCAAGATGCCATCAACCGCTTCTGGTGGCCGGTGCTGATGATGTTTGGCCCGAGCGATGCCGACTCCCCCCACAGTACGCAGAGCATGGCCTGGAAGATCAAACGCCACAGCAACGACGAGCTGCGGCAGAAATTTATCGATAACACCGTGCCGCAATTAGAGGCTCTGGGGATGACTGCGCCAGATCCCGATCTCGCCTGGGACGAAGCCACGGGCCATTACCGCTGCGGCGAGATCGACTGGAACGAACTGTACGACGTCATCAAAGGCCGCGGGCAGTGTAACCACGAACGCTTACAGGCCAAACGCCGTGCCTGGGATGAAGGCAGTTGGGTACGGGATGGCGCGATGGCCCATGCCGTTAAACGTGCGGCAAACGCTGCTTAACCGAGGAGAGAGAAATGACTCACGCTGAATGGCCGCTGTACGAAGTGTTTATCCGCAGCAAACAGGGTTTGGCGCATCGGCACGTAGGCAGCCTGCATGCCGCAGACGATCAGATGGCGTTGGAAAACGCCCGTGATGCCTACACCCGCCGCAATGAAGGCTGCTCGATCTGGGTGGTGCAGTCCTGCCACTTAGTGGCCTCACAGCCGGAAGATCGCGAGGCGTTCTTCGATCCGTCCGACGACAAGATTTACCGTCATCCGACGTTTTACACCATCCCCGACGGCATCAAGAACATGTAGAGGCAGGCAATGAAAACGATGACCGATGCCAAAATTACCTATGTCCTGCGCCAGGGCGACACACCGCTGATCCTGGCTCAACGCCTGTGCGGCTGGTGTGGCCATGCGCCAGAGTTGGAAATCGATCTGGCGCTGGCCAATATCGGCCTGGATCTGTTGGGGCAGGCGCGCAACTTTTTGAGCTATGCGGCAGAATTGGCCGGGCCAGGCTACAGTGAAGATCGCCTGGCGTTTGGCCGTGACGAGCGCGAATTCCGTAACCTGCTGCTGGCCGAGCAACCCAACGGCGGTTTCAATGACACCCTGGTGCGCCAGTTCCTGTTGGACGCCTACCACGTGCTATTACACCGTGAATTAAGCCACAGCAAAGATAGCCAACTGGCCGCCATCGCCGCCAAATCATTGAAAGAAGCCGACTACCACCTGCGCTTCAGCCGTGGCTGGATGATCCGCTTGGGCGATGGTAATGAAATCAGCCATCAGAAAATCCAACAGTCGTTAAACGATCTGTGGCGCTTCACCGCCGAGCTGTTTCACGCCGATGAGATTGAGCTTGAACTGGCCGAGTTGGGCATTGCCGTCGATCCGCGCCAGTTGCAGGCACCGTGGCAAGAGATAGTCAACAGCACCTTGCAGCAGGCCACGCTGGCGCTGCCCAGCGAGCACGCCTTTCGCCACGGCGGCAAGCAGGGGCAACACAGCGAGCATCTCGGTCTGATGCTGGCAGAAATGCAGTTCCTGCAACGCGCTTACCCGAACTGTCACTGGTAGAGGCAAATATGCATATCACCCGGCTACAGCCCGCAGAAATTCCGCAGATTTGGCATTGCTTGCAGCAGATTAGCGATCCCGAGCTGCCGGTGCTGTCGATTACCGATCTCGGTATGGTGCGCAATGTAGAACGTGACGGTAAAGGTTGGCGCATCACCTTTACTCCCACCTATTCCGGCTGCCCGGCTACCGAATTTTTGCTCAATGCTATTGAACAGACGCTGACCGCCGCCGGTTTCAGCCCGGTACAGGTGGATATCAGCCTCAGCCCGGCCTGGACCACCGACTGGATGAATGCCGATGCGCGCCTGCGGCTGCGGGAATACGGCGTTGCACCGCCACAGGGGCAAAGCTGTGAAAAACCGCTGGTTTACGGCCCGGTGCAATGCCCGCGCTGTGGTAGCGGTTCGACAGAAAAAATCAGTGAGTTCGGCTCCACCGCCTGCAAAGCGCTGTATCGCTGCTGCACATGCCGGGAACCGTTCGACTACTTCAAATGTATTTAGGAGCAACCATGACGGTCTTTCATCGCCTGAATGTCGCAGCCATCGAACGCGAAACGCCGGATGCCGTGGCCATCACGCTGCGCGTGCCGGACGAATTAAAGTCTCACTATTGCTATAAACCCGGTCAACACCTGACGCTGAAAGCCAAGGTTAACGGCGAAGAGCTGCGCCGCTGCTATTCCATCTGTAGCGCCCCGCAGGAAGGCCTATTGCAGATTGGGGTGAAAGCCATTCATCAGGGGCGTTTCTCTTCTTTTATCAACCAAACGCTGCAAGTAGGCGACGAACTGGACGTGATGGTGCCACAAGGCCGTTTCGGTTATCAGCCACAGCCCCAAACCCAGGGTCACTATCTGGCGATCGCCGCCGGTTCAGGCATTACCCCGATGCTGTCGATCATCAAAGCCACGCTGCAACAGGAACCGCGCAGCCATTTCACGCTGATCTACGGCAACCGCACCAGCCGCTCGGTGATGTTCAAAGAAGCGCTGGCAGATCTGAAAAACCGCTATCCGCAACGCTTTCAGCCTTTGTACCTGTTCAGCCAGGAAAGCCTCGACAGCCCACTGCTGAGCGGCCGTATCGATCGCGAACACCTGACCGCCATCGGTAAAACGCTGCTGGATTTCAACGATTTCGACCATGCCTTTATCTGTGGCCCAGAAATGATGATGGACGAGGCACATACGGTGCTGGAACTGGCCGGTATGCCTGCCGAACGCATTCATAGCGAACGCTTCAACACCAGTGGCATCGTTGCCCGCCCGGCCAACAGCGGCAATCGCAATGCCACCCAGGTGGAGATCCAGCTTGATGGTCGCCGCCTGAAGATCGAAGTCGGCACCGAAGATGACAGCATTCTTGATGCCGCACTGCGCCAAGGGGCCGATCTGCCCTACGCCTGCAAGGGCGGCGTCTGCGCCACCTGCAAATGCAAACTGAAAGCCGGTGCCGTGGATATGGCGATCAACTACAGCCTGGAGCCGGATCAGTTGGCGGCAGGCTACGTCTTGAGTTGCCAGTCCTGGCCACGCGGCGAAGGCGTGGTGCTGGACTTTGACGTTTAGGAGCTGCCATGGAAACCCCTTGGATTTTACGTGAGCAGCACCAGCGCGTGGTAACGCTGCGGCTGCATCGCCCCGAGGCCCGCAATGCCTTGAGCACACCTTGTCTGGAACAGCTGGTTTACCTGCTGGAACAGGCCGATGCCGACGCGGAAGTGGGTGCCGTGGTGATCACCGGTGCCGCGCGCTTCTTTGCTGCCGGTGCCGACCTGCGTGAACTGCAACAGCAGGACGCCGCCGCCGCCCAGCTCGATCGCCGTCCTGTGTTATGGCAGCGTTTAGCGCAATTCAGTAAACCGCTGCTGGCGGCAGTGAACGGCTATGCGCTCGGTGCCGGGTGTGAACTGGCGCTGGCCTGCGACATCGTGATCTGCGGCGAAAGCGCCCGTTTCGGCCTGCCGGAAATCACCCTTGGTCTGATCCCCGGTGCGGGCGGCACGCAACGGCTGATCCGCTGCGTGGGTAAATCCCGCGCCTATCAAATGGTGCTGACCGGCGAGGCGATCGACGCTCGCAGTGCGCAACAGGCCGGGCTGGTGAGCGAAGTCTGCGTCGATGCACTGACGTTGGAACGCACCCAGCAGATCGCCCAACGCATCAGCCAACAGGCACCGCTGGCCCTGCGTGCCGCGAAACAGGCACTGAAGCAGGCGCAGGAAATCGGCCTTAGCCAGGGCTTGCAGATGGAGCGCCAGCAGTTTGTCACGCTGGCCGCCACCGACGATCGCCGTGAAGGTATTGCTGCCTTCTTCGAAAAACGCACACCGCATTACAAAGGGCGCTGATTTATGGAAAACGCATTAATTCTCAGCCATATCGCAGACGGGGTGCTGACCATCACCCTGAACCGACCGGATCGGCTCAACAGTTTTAACGATGAGATGCACCACCAGCTCAGTGAAGCACTAACCCTGGCCGAACGTGACGACAGCGTGCGCTGCGTGCTGATCACCGGTGCCGGGCGCGGCTTCTGCGCCGGGCAAGATTTGAACGATCGCAACGTTAGCGTGGAACAGGCCGCGCCGGATCTTGGCCTGTCGGTGGAGCGTTTTTACAACCCGCTGATCCGCCGCCTGACCGCGCTACCGAAACCGGTGGTGTGTGCGGTCAATGGCGTGGCGGCCGGAGCGGGTGCGGCATTGGCGCTGGCCTGCGATATCGTGGTGGCGGCCGACAATGCCAGCTTTATCCAGTCCTTTTGCAAACTGGGGCTGGTACCGGATTCCGGCGGCAGTTGGTTCCTACCGCGTTTGGCTGGGCACGCGCGAGCTATGGGCATGGCGATGTTGGGCGACAAAATCAGCGCACAACAGGCGTTGGCCTGGGGCATGATCTGGCAGATGGTGCCCGCCGCAGAACTGGCCGAACACACCCAGAGCATGGCCAAACAGCTGGCAACACAGCCCACTTACGGCTTGGGGTTGATCAAGAAAGCACTCTACAGCTCGGCCAGCAACACGCTCGACCAGCAGTTGGATTTAGAGCGTGATTTGCAGCGCCTGGGGGGCCGCAGCGCCGACTATCGCGAAGGCGTCAGCGCCTTCTTCGCCAAACGCCCACCGAATTTCAGCGGAAAATAACCATGAATATCACGGGAATTTCAGTGGCGGTGATCGGTGCCGGCACCATGGGGATCGGCATTGCCCAGGTGGCCGCAGCGGCAGGGCATCAGGTCAAGCTGTTTGATATCGCCCTGCCCGCTGCCGCTCGCGCACTTGAGCTGCTCGGGCAGCGGTTACGCCAACGGGTTGAGGCGGGCAAAACCGATGCTCACAGCACAGAGGCTTTACTGGGCAATATCCAGTTGGCCAACTCATTGAACGAACTGGCAGACAGCGGTTTGGTGATAGAAGCGGTGGCGGAAAAATTGGCAATCAAACAGAGCCTGTTCCGCGATCTGGAAGCAGTGTGTTCTCCTACTGCGCTGTTTGCCAGCAACACCTCATCGCTGTCTATCACCGCCATCGCCAGCGCGTTACAACACCCAGAGCGTATGGCCGGGTTGCACTTCTTCAACCCAGCACCGCTGATGAAGCTGGTGGAGATCGTCAGCGGGCTGGAAACCAGCCCAACCACCTTAGCCACGCTGCAAACTTTGGCGCAGCTCTGGGGCAAACACAGCGTCCATTGCCGCTCCACGCCGGGCTTTATCGTCAACCGCGTCGCCCGGCCATTCTATGGTGAAACCCTGCGGGCGCTGGAAGAACAGGTTGCCGATCCGGCGACGCTAGATGCAGTGTTGCGTGACGCCGGGGGCTTTGCCATGGGGCCACTGCAACTGACGGATTTAATTGGCCAAGACGTTAACTACGCCGTCACCGAATCGATCTACCACGCGTTCTATCAGGACGGGCGCTTTACCCCTTCGCTGATGCAGCAGGAACGGGTAGCGGCCGGGCATTTAGGCCGCAAAAGCGGGCGCGGTTTTTATCGCTATGGCGGCGATCATGCAGCACCGCAGCCTACCTTTGCCGCAGTTGAAACGGGGGAATTGCCACAATCGATTACGCTGCACGGCGACTGGTCAGCCATGGCCGAGTTTGCCCAGTTATTAGCCGGAAATGCGGCTGCGATCAAACATCCTGGCCAGACCAGCCCGACAGCGCGCATCGATGATGTTACATTTATGTTAACTAACGGCAAGGCAGCCAGCCAAATCGCCGCAGAAATCGGAGCGCCCGTGGTGTTGTTCGACCTGTCCGTCAACTATCAGCACGCCCCGGTCATCGCTATCAGCAGCGCGGTGCAGAACAGCGCGCCGCAAACCGCCAAAGTGATCCGCCTGCTGCAATCGCTGGGTAAGCAGGTGATCCACTTGCCAGACTACCCAGGCCTGCTGGTGATGCGCACCGTTGCCATGCTAAGCAATGAGGCGCTCGACGTGGTGAATAAAGGCGTCGCCAGCGCTGCCGACACCGACAACGCCCTGCGCTTTGGCGTTAACTATCCACAGGGGCCACTGGCCTGGGGCGAAAAGCTCGGCTGGCCGCACATCCTCGCCACGCTGGAAAACCTGCAACGCTATTACGCCGAGCCACGTTATCGCCCCATGCCGCTGTTGCGCCGCTATGCTGCAAATTATTCAGGAGCCGAATGCTGATGAATGCCAATACTCCCCGCGCGCTGGCCCAACGCTGCGCTGAACAGATGTTTAAGCAAGATACCTGCGCACAGGCGATGGGTATGCAAGTGGACGCCGTGGATGCCGGTTTCGCCAAAGTCAGCATGATCGTCGGCCCACAGATGCTCAACGGCCATCAGACCTGCCACGGCGGCCAGCTTTTCAGCCTGGCGGATACCGCGTTTGCCTATGCCTGCAACAGCCAAGGGCTGGCAGCGGTGGCATCCGGTTGCACCATCGATTTTATCCGCCCGGCACTGGCTGGTGATCGCCTCACCGCCAGTGCAGAAGTGCGCCATCAGGGTAAAACCACCGGTTTATATGACGTCGAAATCGTCAACCAACTGGGGAAAACCGTCGCCTGGTTCCGTGGCCGCGCCCATCGCTTGGGCCACAGTATTTTAGGAGACCAACCATGAATCTGGCCTTTATCTGCGATGGCGCTGGCCGCGTCGTTTGAACTGGAACGGCGAACCGATCGCTACGCCCTGTGCACGATGTGCATCGGCGCTGACCAAGGCATCGCCATGATTATTGAACGTGTCTAATTTCTGAGGCTAAAAAGATGACCACAAATCCACGGCCACTCGACGCGATTGAATTTGCTTCCCGCGACGAAATAGAAACATTACAACTGGAACGCCTGCAATGGACCCTACACCATGCTTACAACAACGTGCCGATGTATCGGCGCAAGTTCGATCAGGCCGGTGTTCACCCTAACGATCTCAAACAACTGAGCGATCTAGCGCTGTTTCCCTACACTACCAAGCAGGATCTGCGCGATAACTATCCGTTCGATACCTTCGCTGTGCCAATGGAACAGGTGGTGCGTATTCATGCCTCTTCCGGCACTACCGGCCGACCCACGGTGGTGGGCTATACCCAGCGCGATATCGACAACTGGGCGGATATCGTTGCCCGTTGCCTGCGTTCTGCCGGAGCCACCGCCAAAGATAAAATCCACGTCGCTTACGGCTACGGCCTGTTCACCGGCGGGCTGGGAGCGCACTATGGCGCGGAACGGCTAGGGGCAACGGTGATCCCGATGTCCGGCGGTCAAACGGAAAAGCAGGTGCAGTTAATCCTGGATTTCAAACCTGACGTGATCATGGTCACTCCTTCTTATTGCCTGACGCTGATCGATGAACTGGAGCGCAAAATGGGCGGCGACGCACGCAACTGTTCGCTACGCCTGGGCGTGTTCGGGGCCGAGCCCTGGACTGAAGCCTTACGCCATGAGATCGAGTCACGCATGGGGATTAAAGCGCTGGATATTTACGGCCTCTCCGAAGTGATGGGGCCGGGCGTGGCAATGGAGTGCGCAGAAAGCGGCGGAGGCCCCACCATCTGGGAAGACCATTTCCTGCCGGAGATCATTAACCCGGACAATGGTATTGCGCTGCCGGATGGCGAACACGGCGAACTGGTTTTCACCACGCTGACCAAAGAAGCGCTACCGGTGATCCGCTATCGCACACGAGATCTCACCCGCTTGTTGCCCGGGGACGCCCGCAATATGCGCCGCATGGGCAAGATCACCGGCCGTTCCGACGATATGCTGATCATTCGCGGTGTGAACGTGTTCCCATCGCAGGTGGAAGAACAGATTATGCAGTTTGAACACCTGTCACCACATTACCAGTTGCAGGTGAGCCGCGCCGGGCATTTGGATACGCTGGCGGTGCGGGTGGAATTGAAAGAGTCGGCGCTCACGCTCAGCCACCAGCAGCGTTGCGATATCTGCCACCAACTGCGCCACCATATTAAATCGATTGTCGGCGTCAGCACCGACGTCAGCATTGCCAACTGCGGTGATATTCCGCGTTCTGAAGGCAAGGCCCAGCGGGTGATCGATCTGCGGCCGCGTTAGGTTTCCTCCCGCAGATCCCGCTCTTGGGGCTATCTCCTAATCAAGAGATAGCCCATTTCCCGACAGGCTTTAGATTATCTCTTTGTCGCTCACAATCACTTTTGATACCAAGCCATACTCGATGGCTTCTGCCACTGGCATCCAGAAATCACGGTCAATGTCGCTCAAAACTTTTTCCAGTTTCTGCCCGGTTTCCTTGGCGATTAAGGCCGCAATTCTTTCCCGTATGCGGATAATCTCTCTTGCCTGAATCGCCACATCGGTAGCCTGCCCGCCAATGCCACCGCTAGGCTGATGGATCAGAAAACGGGTGTTGGTCAGGCAGAAGCGACGCTCCTTGGGTACCGACAGGAACACGTTAACCGCAGCACTCCCCACCCAACCGCTGCCGATCATATTCACCGGAGCACCAATAAAGCGGATGACATCATGGATCACATCACCCGACTCCACATGGCCGCCGGGCGAACAAATCAGGAAATTGATCGGCGCAGAAGATTCGTCGGACAGTGCCACCAATTGCTTGACGACGTTGTGCGCTACCGTATCGTTAATTTGCCCAAACAGCAGGACAGTGCGTGATTTGAAGGCTTTCTCATCCAAAAAGGCATCGCGCTGAGGAGAACTGACTTCCGTTTTTTCTTCCATCTCATACCTCGATTGTTTTATGTCTCATCCACACCAGATTTGGGCGAACATGGCGAAGGTAACCATAGCAGAAATCGTCGCCATAAAATCGACAACATCACCATGCGCTATCCCGCATATTTACCCTCTCACCGTTTATGTTAAGGTTGTGTCTCAGTAAAGGCTAACCTATGGGAAAATATGGAACATAAACTGGATGAGTTTATCCGCCATGCTTTAGACGCACAGCCCATCAGTGGCACTTCGTTGATCATTTCATTATACGGCGATGCATTGAGCCATCGCGGTGGTGAGATCTGGCTCGGTAGCCTGAGTGCGCTGCTTGAAGCGCTGGGGTTCGGCGACCGCTTTGTGCGCACCTCGGTATTCCGCCTACAAAAAGAAGGCTGGTTGGACGTAGAAAAAATTGGCCGCCGCAGCTATTACCGCGTCACCGATCAGGGTATGCGCCAATTCCGCCATGCTGAATCTAAAATCTACCTCAGCGAGCAACCGGCTTGGGATGGTAAATGGGACCTGCTGCTGTTGGAAAACGCTGAAAAAACCGAGCGTGCGCGGCTGAAAAAAGAGCTGGGTTGGCTGGGTTTTGGCCAGATCGCCAACAACCTGATGGCCGCCCCGACTCATGCACAGACCGACGTGGCGGCGCTGTTAGGGGAACTTAATGCCAGCGAGCAGATGATCTATTTCCGCGCCGATTATCCCTATAACCGTTCTGAACAAACGCTACGGCAGATGGTGGCTAACTGCTGGTCGCTGAGCGAAGTGGCGGGTTATTACCATGAGTTTATCGTTTCTTTCCGCCCGTTAATGACGCTGCTGCGCGAGGCTGACGACAGCGTGCTGACGCCTAAGCGCTGTTTCCAGATCAAGCTATTATTAATTCACTTTTTCCGCCGCGTGGTGCTGAAAGATCCCCTACTGCCCGATGCCCTGTTGCCCGCCCAGTGGGAAGGGCAGATTGCACGCAATCTGTGCATCAACCTCTATCAGCGGGTGGATCGCGCGGCGACGGAATATGTCAACGCGTTGGCAGAAACCACCATCGGTGCCCTACCTGCCCCAGGTGCTGGATATTACCGGCGCTTTGGTGGTCTACCGCGCGATCGCGCTACATTTTGAGGAATTAATACTATGCCCGTGTATCAGATTGACGGCCTGACGCCGGTGGTAGACCCCAGCAGCTTTGTTCACCCCACGGCGGTGCTGATTGGCGACGTGATTATCGGTAAAAACGTCTATATCGGCCCAAATGCCAGCCTGCGCGGCGACTTTGGTCGCCTGGTGGTAGAAGACGGTGCCAACGTGCAGGACAACTGCGTGATGCACGGTTTCCCGCAGCAGGACACGGTGGTTGAGCAGGACGGACATATCGGCCACAGCGCCATCCTGCACGGCTGCCGAGTGCGCCGCAACGCGATGATCGGCATGAATGCGGTGATTATGGACGGTGCCGATATCGGTGAAAACACCATCGTTGGCGCAGGAGCCTTTGTGAAAGCGGCTGCGCAGATCGCCGCCAATAAACTGGTGATCGGCAGCCCGGCACGGGTTATCCGCGATCTGACCGAACAGGAGTTAGCGTGGAAACGCGTTGGTACCAGGCAGTATCAGGAACTGGTAGAACGCTGTAAAAACAGCCTGAAAGAAGTGGAACCGCTCAGCGCCGAAGAACCTGGCCGCCAGCGCCTGAGCTTCGGCGAAGCGATCATCCCTAAGAGCCAGTTGTAACCACCAAGCCGAAGGCCCTTCGGCCTCCGGCTCGGCGTTGGCTTACTCCATGCCCGGCGTCGGCACCTTGGCCGCAACGGCGGCCTGCGCTTGGCGGCTGTAGAAATAGACCGCCACCAGCAGCAAGGTGAAGGGAACACCAAACAACAGCGTCATTCTGAAGAAATCAGTAAACAGCGTAGTGATCATCAACGCAGCCATCAGAATCGCCCCCAACAGGGTGAAATAGGGGTAACCCCACATGCGGAACTTCAGCACCGTGTCCTTATGCTGGCGGCGGAAAAACAGATGAGTGACAAAAATCATCAGCCAGGTAAAACACGCGCCGTATACCGAGATCGACATCATCACCGCAAAAGATTTTTCCGGGTAGACAATACTCAACACGATGGAAACCACGATACCGACGCAGGATATCGCCAGCGCATTCACCGGGATCCCGCGTTGGCTGATCTTGCCCAGCCCCGCAGGTGCCTGCCCGGCACGCGACAGTGAGAACATCATCCGCGTAGTGATATACAGTTGGCTGTTCATCGCCGACAACGCGGCAACCAGCACGATAAAGTTAAAGATCCCGGCTGCGGCGGGTAAGTGGATCACATTCATCGCCACCAGGAACGGGCTTTCCCCGGTGCCAGACTCACGCCACGGCACAATCGCCAGCATCAGGGCGATCGACAACATGTAAAAAATAAACAGCCTGAGGATGGTGCCTTTAAAGGCTTTCTTGACCGCAACTACCGGGTTTTTGGCCTCCCCGGCGGCCACCGCGATCATCTCAATACTCAGATAGCTGAATATCGATACGATCACCGCAAACCACATGCCTTTCACCCCAAACGGGAAGAAGCCGCCGTTGGCGGTAAAATTACGGATGCCGAAGGTTGGGTTGGAGGAGAACACCAAAATGCCGATACCGATAGCGATAAACGCTGAAATGGCCACTACCTTGATGGTAGAAAGCGCATATTCCACCTGTCCGAACGATTTAACCCCCACTATGTTGATGATAATGACCGCAGCAGAGAACAGCAGCACCCACGGCCAGATCGGCGTACCGGGGAACCAGAACTGCATGTACATCCCGATGGCGGTCACCTCGGTGCCCACCGCCAATACCACGCAAGACCAATAGGAATAACGTACCAGAAAGCCAAACAGCGGGCTGAGATAAAACTCGGCGTAATCACCAAAGGAACCCGGCGTTGGGTGCTCAGAAGTCATCTCGGCCAGGCAGCCCATCAGCAGCAACGCAATTACGCCACCAATGAAATAACTCAGCAATACGCTCGGCCCGGCCATCTGGATCGCGTAAGCACTGCCCAGAAACAGGCCGGTACCGATTGCCCCACCGATGGCCAACATCGACATTTGCCCGGCGGTAAGTTGCTTTTTCAGCCCCCCTTGCCGCTGAGCGATCTCGTCAAAACGTTTTGAATCTTTCATGATTGCTCACCTCTTTCACGCCGGAAGGGTAACGTCCAGGATGGCGGCGGTCACATAATCCACGTTGTGCTGATTCAAACCGGGCAAACACATCCTGCCGGGCGCAACCAGATAAATGGAATATTGATGCCGTAACTGACTGAGTTGCTGCTCATTCAGGCCGGTGTAGCTGAACATGCCTTTTTGATCGCGGATGCGGCGATAATCCAATGTGGTGCCGCCCTGCTCCAACCCGGCAGCCAGGCTGACACGCATCTGCTTGATACGCTGGCGCATGCTCGCCAGTTCGCTCACCCACAGTTGGCGCAGGTGATCGTCGGCCAATAAGGTTTCCACAATCTGGCTGCCGTGCGTTGGCGGGCAGGAGTAACTGCGGCGGATCAGCGTCTTCAATGCGCCTTTCACGTTCGCTGCCGTTTGCGCCGAACCACAGCACACCGAAAGCCCGCCCAGCCGTTCCCCATACAGCGCCACGTTCTTGGAGAAAGAGTTGCTGACCAGGAAATCCAGATCGGTTTTCAGCGTCTCGCGCAGCGCGAAGCAGTCTTCATCCAGCCCGTCGCCAAACCCCTGATAGGCGATATCAAAGAACGGCAGCAGGCGGCGCTGTTGCAACACATCAATCACGGCTCGCCATTGCGCCTGGCTGAGATCGGTGCCGGTCGGGTTATGGCAGCAAGGATGTAACAGCACGATTGAGCCTTGCGGCAAGGCGGAAAGCGTGTCGAGCATCGCGTCAAAACGCAGCTCGCCGCTGACATCATCAAAGTACGGGTAGGTATTCACCTTGAGGCCCGCGCCTTCAAAGATGGCCCAATGGTTGGCCCAGGTCGGATCAGAAACCCAGATTTCGCGCTGTGACAGGTAGTGGCAAAGAAAATCTGCCCCCAGTCTTAACGCGCCCGAGCCCCCGACGGTTTGTACCGTCGCGATATGGCGAGAAGATGGAAGAGTCGACTCGCCAAACAGCAACGCTTGAACCTGGCGGGCGAACAACGCCGAACCCTCGATTGGTGGATAGGTATGCGGGCGCTGTTGTTCCAGCAAACGCTGTTCGGCAATATGCACCGCACGCATTAAGGGAATATTGCCCTGATGGTCGTAATACAGCCCGATACCCAGATTCACTTTTTGCGGATGTGGATCCTGCATATACGCTTCCATCAGCGACATAATAGGATCGGGTGCAGAAGGTTTAATATAATTAAACATACGATGTCCTTAATTCACTTTTAAATGAATTTGCAGGTGAATATTATTTTTGTGATATACCCAACGAGTTTCAAACAAGACTGCTTGAAAAATGCAGGGGGAAAACGATTAAGCGATTGCACTCACCGTTATTTCTATTTTCATGCCAGGAACAACCAGTTTTTCAACAATGACGGTTGAACGATTGGGGTACGGATAATTAAAGTAATTTTTATATATCTGGTCGAGTAACTTAACGTCATTAACATCGGTAAGATAAACAATAACCTGTAATACATTATCACTGTGGCTATTGGCTGCCCGCAGCGTTTGGGCCAGATTATCAAACGTCAGAGCGATCTGCTTTTCCGGGCTACCGGTTTCAATGGTGCCATCTGCATTCACCGGGCCGTGGGCGGTAAATAGCATCCCGCCCCCTTTGGTCGCCCAGGAAAAGGGCTGCCCAATCTCAGGCAGGCCAGTATCAATAATTTTGCGCATCGGGTGTTTCTCCTTGCTTAAGCAATTGGCGGCTCAGAGCTCCACCGGCAGCAAAAAGCGCATCCAGAACGTTAAAGTGGTTGGCTCCTGCCACCGCATGGCGGCTGACCGGCAGCCCTTTTTCTTTCAGTGCCGCGTAATAATAAAGTGACTGGCCAATCAGCTCTGGTAACTCTGCGGCTCCGTAGAACAGCACCATCGGCGTGAGCTGCTGAGGAATATTGCGCGCCGGGCTCAGGGCTGCAACTTGCTGTGCGGTCAGTTGTAATTGCTGGTTAACGTAAGTGTTCAACAAGGGTTCAAGTTCAAAAATACCGCTAATGGGGAAAACTGCCTGAATGCTTGGGTGATGTTGCCAATATGCAGCTAAATGCCCCCCGGCAGAATGGCCGCAGAGATAAATCGGCTTATTACCACGCTGTTTTTCACGTGCCTCAATAGCATCCAACGCGATACCAATTTGCTGACAAATATCATCCAGAGTAGCCACCGGTGCCAGCGTATATTCCACCAACACAACATCAAAACCTAATGACAATGGTGCCTCGGCAATAAAAGCAAAATCGTCTTTATTACAAAACTGCCAATAACCGCCATGCAGGAATATGACGACGCCTTTATGTTCCTCGGCGGAATATAGCCAATCAAAAACCTCCCGCGATGTATTGCCATAGGGGATATTACGCTCACCGCGTACCTGTTGATAAACCTGCTGACTGCGGGATTGAAAAGACGTCAGAATCGCATTTTCATCATCCACCACCGCACCATTATCGTAATCCCCTACGAGAAGTTTCATATATTAAACTGTGTTTATTATTTAAGATGTGCGTTAACTATTAGCAATCAGAAAAATTATTGTCAAGGCGGGTGCAACAGCAATGCGTGATCGCCGATATAAAATTAAAATTTCCGGCAATAAGTTTTACCAGTGAAACTTATTACCATTATTTTTCGTTTCATCCATGAAACAAGAAAATAAACTCTGATTAAAAATGCTGTGGTTGAAGTTGCGTTAATTGACTGAGGTGCTGGTAGGCATAATCCCAAAAGGTACGAACCTTCAACGGCATCCATTGCACGTTATTCGCCACCAATTGTACCGGCATCGGTGTCGGTTCGTATGCCGCCAGTAACCGCACCAGCGTGCCGGCCGCCAGATCGTCCGCTACCTGATAAGACAATAGCCGGGCAATTCCCTTACCTGCCCGCACCGCCAATAACTGTGTTTCGACTTCGTTTAACAGTAGCCGTGGCGTCAGCCGCACTCGTTCACTGTTTTCCCGTAGCCCAAAACGCCATTCACGCAGTGAAGTGTGCAAGGTGCCCACGATAGTGTCATGATCCGCCAACTCCGCAGGCACCTGGGGTTCTCCACGTTGTGCCAAATACGCCGGACTCGCCACCGTCACACGCGTTACTTCACCCAACTTGCGCGCAACTTTGCTGGAGTCTTGTAAATAACCAATGCGCACCGCCACATCCAACCCTTCATCCACCAAGTCCAGATTACGGTCGTTAAGCTGCATCTCGATCTGGATCTGCGGGTAACGATCAAGAAACGCCATCACAACCGGCGCAACATGCTTACGCCCGAACTGCACCGGAGCGGTGATACGTAGCAAACCGCTCAACTGAGCTTCTGCGGTACCGATCAGCGCATCCTGATAATCCTGCAACAATATGCGAGCACGCTCCACCAGCCTTAACCCCGCCTCGGTCGGTGCCAACCGCCGAGTCGTACGCTCCACCAATCGCGCCCCAAAGCGCTGCTCCAATGAAGCAATCGCCCTGGTGATCGCCGGTGCGGAACGGTGCAACTTGTGAGCCGCTCCGGCCAAACTGCCGTGCTGGATCACGGCCACAAAGATTGCCAACTCATCCAAACGGTCCATGAATTATTCCAATATGTGAAATTATCAATTTCCATCTTCCCGGATTCTCTTCAGGTAGCGCAAGAGTATTCTGGTTGTACATCAAACAGGAGAGATATCATGCAAGAACTGAAGTTGTACGGCCTACCCATATCTGGCCATTGCCACCGTGTAGAACTGTTGCTGCGTATGCTCGATCTTCCTTACGAATATTGTCAGGCTCCCGCAGAGATCCGCTCTAGCGATGCTTTTCTCCGCCTCAATCCTTTTGGCCAGATCCCGGTATTGCTTGATGGCGATAAAGTGCTGACCGACAGTAACGCCATATTGGTTTATCTGGTAAAGCGTTATGCGCCCGGCAGCCACTGGTTGCCGGAGGAGCCTTGGGCGGCAGCTCAGGTGCAACTCTGGCTTGCCAAAGCCGCGGGAGAAGTGCGTTACGGCCCCGCATCCTGCCGAATGGTGAAACAGTTCTCTGTCGCAGAGGATTACCAGAGCGCACTCACCATTAGCGAACGCTTTTTGCCACAGTTGGAACAGCACCTTACCCACAGCAAGTTTTTGGCCACCCATCAACCCACCATCGCCGATCTGGCTTGTTACAGCTATGTGGCGGTAGCGCCGGAAGGCGGCATCTCTCTGCAACCTTACCCCGCGATCCAACGCTGGATACGACAGATTGCCGGGTTACCAAAGTTCTTCCCAATGCCGGCATTACCTTTGCCAGAACCGGCTAGCAGGCCAAGCAAATGACGCAATCTCTCTTTCACGCTGGTGAATTACGGGCACAGGCGCTGGCGGGTTTTGACGCTGTCAGTGGCAGCATTTACTCGGCAATGCCCACTCAGCATCGTGAATTTTTTGCTCAATTGCCTTATCTGTTTGTTGCCACGCTGGATGAACACCATTGGCCAGTTGCAACCGTGTTCAGCGGCTTTGCCGGGTTCCTGCGAACGCCTGATGATACACATCTGCGTATTATCTCACCGCGCCGGTTAGATGACCCGGCGCAAGCCGCGCTGCAAGTGGGCCATCCCGTAGGGGCATTGGGGCTCGATTTCAGTAACCGACGGCGTAACCGCGTTAACGGTATCATCAGCCGTATGGACAAAAATCGCGTTGAAATTGAAGTGCATCAAAGCTTTGGTAACTGCCCGCAGTACATTCAGCGGCGTGAACTGTTCCCGGTGCCACCTGGCCCGTCGCCGATGAATATCCTCAGCGAATTGGATCATCAGGCGCGCAAAATGATCCAGCAGGCTGATACCTGTTTTGTTGCCAGCTATGCACAGAACGATTCACCACAAGGTGGAGCGGATATTTCGCACCGCGGTGGCAAACCGGGATTTATCCATCTTGATGGTGAAACCCTGTGGATACCGGATTTTCGTGGCAATCGTTATATGAATACGCTGGGAAATTTGCTGGTACAACCGCGTGCAGCACTGCTGTTTATCGACTTCGAACAGGGGGATATTTTGCACCTGCAAGGAGAAACCCAGATCCTATGGCAGCCGGGGAAGATAGGTGTAGAAGGGGCCGAGCGTTACTGGCGTTTTGATGTGGCCCGTGCGTGGCGATTTCAGCAAGCCTTCGCCTGGCAGGGTAAACATGTCGAGTTTTCCCCAGCAACGTTAGGTACGGGAATCTGGCAAAGAACTCAGTTTTGAGAAAAACTAAAAATAGATTTATTTCACTATATTGGTTTAAAAATAAGCCACATTACAGAGTTTACTGCTAATTTTTAGCGGGGATTTCCGCTTTGAAAAGTAATATGCTCTGCGGATGAGATCGATAACACATCAATAACCCAATGATAATTAATAGTAAATATCACTCCTTGATACGGCAACCAGGCCATGCGCCAAGAGCCTTGGCTCTTGGCATAAAAATCATACAATAGCCTTTTGCTCAGTAGTGCCATTCCAAAAAAATCTGGAGTGCGTTAAGGTAAAAGCGGAGAAACCTCCAGTGTACAGTTCTACTCAAAGGAGCTTGAGTATGTTTCCTGAATACCGTGAATTAATATCGCAACTCAAATCAAGCCATCCCCGCTTCCAGTCGTTGTTTGAAAAACACAATCAGCTTGACCATGAAATCTCCAGATTAGAAGGGCCTTCTGGCACTGGATACTGTGATGAAGTCGTCCGACTGAAAAAGGAAAAACTGCATATCAAGGATGAGATTCATAAAATTCTGAAAGCAGAGAATACAACGAAGTAACGCATGCCGATCCCCGCTCTGCTGCGGGGATCTCCATACCTCTTGCCACCCATTCACCGCGACTGTTACGCTCACTCGGAATCGTCAAGCAGAGTCAGTATCAGCACTTGTCTTGTATGCTCAGGCTTTGGGCTGCTTTCTTCGGGACGTTGGTCACAGACAAACTTGATTGTAAGTGATTGAATAATGGTGGGGAGCTCCCGTATCTCTCCGTACAGTGCCTGCTACCGCGCCCCTGTTTGCGGCACCTTGGCAGAGTCAGCCCCAGCCTGATTTCCAGTGACTTTTACGAGCAATGCGATGATTAAATGGCCGTGGAAAGCGCATCAACCGCAAGCGGAAACCTTTGCCCAGTGGCAGGAAGCACTGGATATTCCCCTGCTCTCCCCTTTAGATGAAGATGAGCAGCGACGTTTGGTTGCCGTCGCAAGTCAGATCTTGCAAAACAAACGTATTGTGCCGCTACAAGGGCTGGAATTGACGCCTTTGATGCAGGCGCGTATTGCCTTGCTGTTTGCTTTGCCGGTAATGGAACTGGGGGCGGAATGCCTGGACGGTTTTAATGAGATCCTGCTTTATCCCACCCCTTTTATCGTGGAGGATGAGTGGCAGGATGACCTAGGTCTGGTGCATTCCGGGCCAGTCGTGCAATCGGGGCAGAGCTGGGAACAGGGGCCTATCGTGCTGAACTGGCTGGACGTGCAGGACTCCTTCGATCTTTCAGGTTTCAACCTGATTATTCATGAAGCCGTGCATAAACTGGATATGCGCAATGGCGGCACCACAACCGGTATACCGTCCATTCCCCTGCGTGAGATTGCTGCTTGGGAATATGACCTGCATACGGCAATGGAAAATCTGCAAGATGAGATAGATATGGTTGGCGAAGAAGCCGCCAGCATGGATGCCTATGCTGCCAGCGATCCGGCGGAGTGTTTTGCGGTGCTGTCTGAGTATTTCTTTAGCGCGCCAGAGCTGCTGGCCAACCGTTTTCCGGCCATCTATGACCACTTCCGTCGCTTCTATAAGCAAGACACGCTGGCACGTTTGCAACGCGGATATACCGATAGCGAGACCCACCCCCACTGAGCTTGCTCAGATGATGAGCAGTCACACCGTTACGAGCAATTTAGCGTTGACACACCCTGAGTGGCTGGATATGATGCGCCCCGTTCACACGATTCCTCTGTAGTTCAGTCGGTAGAACGGCGGACTGTTAATCCGTATGTCACTGGTTCGAGTCCAGTCAGAGGAGCCACTTTCTATTCCATTGATGTCTGCTGATGTCCATGGAAGCTTTAAAATCAACATGTTCTATGTGAATAGGATTACACTGTATTCCATATTGCTACGTTGAATGCCAATACTTTTGGGGGCTTTATTAGGGCCTGTTCGGTTCGATAATATCGAGGCCCCAAATGTCAATCTCTGATACTGTTCTACGTCGTACCAATCCCCAAGACAAACCCTTCAAGATAAGTGATAGCGCTGGTCTATACCTTCTGGTTAAACCCAACGGCTCAAAACTCTGGTATCTCAAGTATCGCCATGACGGTAAAGAAAGGAAGCTGGCCTTTGTGCCTACCCTGCCGTTTCTCTAACGTTGGCCAGAGAACTACGTGATGACTCACGCGCCGAACTGGCACAAAAACAACCGCACCTGGTCTTACACGCATTCAACCCGCATTTTGCGAAACCTTGAAATGTATTTGTTCCCGTCTTTGGGAAAACGATCCATAGCTAAAATCACCACGGCTGATTTTCTGTCTGTCCTCAAGACCATCGAAGACAAGGGGTTTCTGGAAGTCGCCATGCGACTACAGCAGCGTATCGTCAGTTGTAGTGGATCAGTAATACCGAACACGTCAATAGCCTGTTAATTTAATTAGGTGATTAGAATATCACTTTTAATTGAGGGACACAGCCTAGGCCGATTGGAACAACGGTTTCAGACTCGTGCTCTTTTCTTTAAAAGCCTTCAGTCGTTTAACGTCAGGGTCATTTAATGGCTATAGGCGTTCATTAATTATCGATTACCATAAAACTTTATGAAATTATAGTAAAATATACTTTTCCTTACTTAATTTGACATTAAGCGCTAAAGTATTAGGAATAACCTTGTATTTTTATTGATGTGCACTTCTTGTAAAAATAATCCTTAATATTCAAATAGTTAATTTTATTAATTACCCAATGATAGAATGATTTTTTATTGCTAAAGAATAATTAATTGATTGTTTTTATACTCTGGCCAATTAATGAACTTAGATGCTGATAAATTAACATTGATTGGTTATATATTCTAAAATTTATAATTTTTGTGGTTTTTAATTCTTTTTTACGGATTGCGATAGTGATCTAACACCAGTAAAATCATTAGGAATAACCTTGAAATAAACCCAAAAAATCAATATATCTTATTGAATAATATGACAATTAGTGAATGCACCCCGTAAAATAGATAGTGATATTGACTCTGCAAAGTCATCGCAGTTACCATTGCCGCAAGTTAACCAGAAATGGCTGCCTAGAGATAATAAGATTTAATCTCTATTGGTTTGAATGAAACAGTCACGGGACAAATGAAATTACCTTGATGTGATGTCATGTTTTTAAAAGGATTTAGATTTGAATAACCGCTTTATTGTGACTGCTGCATTATCACCCAGCGTTGTTGCAACAAGACGTAGTCAGATAGCAGGCTATTTATGATGTCATTTGACCACGTTTCTAATCCAAAAAATTTCAGTTGCCTGCATTAGCTTGGCATGCTGGGATATGCTTTGTCTCTGGCATAAATGTGACTCTGCGGCATTAGATCGGACGCAGCTAAATGCTAAGGCGATATTGAACATCACTAGCTATAATAATTAATGTGATTTGATATCTGGCTTTTAAGCGTTTATATGGAACATAACAAAAGAGTAACCAAAGCTTTCATCAAAGAGTGCGAGTTAATGCTAACAACTGGATGACAGAGATTTCCCAGTATTTAAATTAACTCATTGCGCTTTAAGTCAGAATAAAATGGCCCTCGGTGAGAGAGCAGTAGAGGGCATCTAAAAACAGCATTAAAGCTAACCCTGTAAAATAAGGTTTGAATAAAATTCACAAATGAATTACTGAAGAAGAGTCAATATCATAGCATTTAAAATGATATAAGCACCCGATAAACATGGCGAATGTACATAGATTACTCAACTTAACCCAGTTGGTTTTAATCGACCGGTACGCGTATGTCTGGGGATTATAGTTGGATGTTATGGTGCCGGTATCTTAATAAATTCATTTGTGGTGAACATTTGCCGATCTGGTATTCATAGAATGCGAGGCTGGTGAAATAAATGCCCTTTGGGCCAAAAAGCATTACCAAGGAATATCGAGTTTCATAGGGAAACTCACCGGGAATGCGTTATTTTTTATATTGAAAAGGAAGGACAAAAATAGATGTTGAGTAAAATGCAGAAAAACGTTTTTGCGCTGGCTGTGCTGGCTACCACTTCATTGCCAGTCATGGCATCAGAAAGTGTTGATATTAAAGTTATCGGTACTATCAGCCCGGTAGCCTGTTCTCCTAGCCTGGGCGGTGGTGGCGTAGTGGATTACGGCACGATTAAAACCAACACCCTGAGTGCTGATTCATATACCGCACTGGCAGAAAAGCAAATCGATTTTGCTATTACCTGTGATGGCCCGGCAAAAGTTGCCATCAAAGCGATTAATGGCCGCCCAGGTACATTGCCAACAGCATTAACCGAAAACGCAGGCATTGGAAATGCATCACCAACCGGCATTATGTTCTTTAACGCGGGCAGTGCTAACTTAGGTATTGTAGGCTTGGGTCTGGATGGTGGAGCCGCAGCTGATAAAAACCGCATCGGTGGTTATTCTACCAGAATCGATCCAACTACTGCGTTAGTTGATGGCGAGGCCGTAGATGGGATTTCTGCACAGGAGGGCTCCATGGCTTGGGGTAAGGCATCGACTGGCGCTATGTATAATAGCACCTCCCAACGTGTTATTAGCTGGGCTGAGCCGGGTTCATTGACACCAAAAGCCTTTACTACGATGAGCGCTAAGCTGGGCGTTCAGGCGTTTATTAATAAAACCTCTGAGCTTGATCTCACCCACGAAATTACGCTAGATGGTTTGACTACCCTTGAATTAGTCTATTTGTAATTCAATTTTTTGTCGGGCCTTAATGGCCCGACTTTTGAATTGGAAAATCAAATCGAGTTTATATTTAACAAGAATTTCTGCCATATTTAACTAAAGAAAATTTACACATGAAATTCTCTTCTCTCTTTCAGGTGGGCGCTTTGGCATTATCGCTGGTTGCTACCTGTTCGTCCGCGACTGGCGTATTACCTGATACTACCGTGGTCATCGTTGAACAAGATAATGGCGAAGTGGCAGTTAACGTCAAGAACACGGATGCTTTTCCCGTTCTGCTTCTGACCACTATCGAAAATATTAAAGATGATACTGACGCTTTGCTGACTGTCACACCGCCAGCGGTTCGCGTTGAGCCGGGTAAATCTCAGCGGGTCCGGTTTATTCTGAGCAATCCTGAGCCATTAAAAACTGAACGGCTGAAGCGCGTTATTTTTGAAGGTGTGCCACCACAGCAAAAAGGTAAAAATGTGGTGCGTACCACTATACGCCAGAATCTGCCAGTGATTATCCGTCCTGCTGGGCTGGCAAAAGATTACGCTCCATGGAAGCACCTGATCTGGCAGCAAAACGGTCACTCAATGGTGGTGAGTAACCCCTCACCTTATATCGTTCGTTTGAGCCAGTCGATACAAACTTTGCCAGACAATACTCCGTGGACATTACCTAACTCGTATATTTTACCGGGCCAAACGCTAACGTTGACACCGGATAACAATAAAAAGGTTGGAGCAGCCAAGCAAGTGCGTATTTCCCCAGCAACTACTTGGGGATTCACCGTTGATACCTATGACGCCACACTAAATAATTAAGAGAAATGCCGTGCTTTTTACCACGCAACTGAATCCCAAAGGGGCTGTAAAATTATTATCTATGCTGACTGCGTCATTCATGGCGTTACCTGCGTTGGCTGATAACGAACAAGAATATGGTGGTGATACTGAATTTGATATTCAAGCCATGCAGGCGCGTGGCGTTGACATCAAACTGGCCGACTGGTTTAGCCAGGCTCCTCGTTTTATGCCCGGTGAGACCTCTGTAGTTTTGACTGTCAATGGCAGTGCGCGTGGTAAAGTTAAAGCGCGTTTTGATGAGAGTGGTAAGCTTTGCGCCGACGCCGACTTTCAAAAAAAGGCCGGTTTAATATCACCCCCGGGTTTCTCTGAAAAAACCGCCTGTTTTGACCTGAAGTCTGCCTGGCCACAAACCGAGCTTAATCTTGATCCGGGAGAAGGTCGGGTTGACTTGGTCGTACCCGGGCAGGCCGTTTCAGCGTCGGGCACAGAAAGTGGTAACTGGCAGCATGGCGGCTTTGCCGGCATGTTTAACTACGACGGGCAATATATGGACTCATCGGGTCCATCGGGCGGCGTAAACTTTACACAACTTGGCACCGAGGCAGGGTTTAATTTCAGCGATTGGATTGTGCGCAGCCGCCAGACTTTTTCACGCTTTAACGACGAGAATTTGCTAAGGCATCAAGCTGCCTATGCCCAGCGCAGCTTTGCAGGCATCAAGAAAGTGCTTCAGGCCGGTCAGATAAGCCTGTCTAACTCGCTGTTTGGTACCGGTCAGGTGCTCGGTTTTCAGATGTTTCCGGAAGCGGCTCTGGTCGGCGATCGTGGTGGTGCAGGATTAGTAGAAGGCACGGCAGATACTCAGTCAGTGGTCGAAATCCGCCAATCTGGCGTGTTGGTATATAGCACCATCGTCCCTGCGGGCCCCTTCCGCCTTCAAGGTTTTTCGCTGTTGAATACCCGAAGCGACCTGGAAGTGGTCATGACGGGAAGCAACGGTGAACCCCGGCAGTTCACTGTGCCAGCGGCGTCATTATTACTGAACGGAAATGCGGTTGCTCCAGGGCTGTCATTGGGTGCAGGTAAGCTTGATCAACAGAGCAGCAGTGAGTCGCCGATATTAGGCACGCTTGCCAACGGTTGGTTGCTTACCCCCAGAACGACACTCAATGCCGGTATTCTAGGCTCTGAACCTTACCGGGCCGGAGCACTGGGAGTTGATAACCAGCCCTTTGATGCAACATTGCTCACCGTGCAGGCAACGGTGGCTCAAAATCAGAAACACGGTAACAACGGTGTATCAACTACGGCCAGCGTTAACCAGAGTCTGAGTGAGCGTCTGGCGGTGAATATCAATGCCAGCTATCAAACATCGGGCTATAGCGAACTGAGTGATGCGTTACAGGACGATGAATTGGATTATCAGTATCGTACGCGCAGCCAGTACGGCACCGGTGTCAGTTGGGCGGTAGAGAACGTGGGTAACCTCTCGCTATCTTGGGCGCGCACATCTTCATTTAATGGCAACAACACGGACTATCTGCGTAGTAGCTGGAGCCGGCAGTTTGGCCGCACGTTTGTCAGTGCCAGCGCAGAACGCAATACCAATAACCGGAATAACGAGGCTGAAAATCGGCTGTATCTGACGATGAATATCCCCTTCGATGGCAGAAGCGTTAGCAGCTACGTCAATAGCACCGATCGTGGTACGCGTGCCGGTGTACGTTACAGCGATCGAACCAGCCAGGATCGTGGGTGGAGTATCGCCAGTGAACGTGATTTCCGCAATGAGCGTTTCTCGAATACCGGTAGCATTGACAGATTGACATCCATCAGCCAACTCAGTGGTAGCGTCAGCCACGACTCTGACAATTCCACTACCTGGTCAGCCCGGGCTTCTGGGGGCATGGTGGCACATAATGGGGGCATTACACTTTCGCCATATCCTATTCAAGATACCTTTGGTATTGCCAAGGTTGGTGAGGAAGCGGGTGTTCAATTAGATACACCAGCCGGCCCGACGTGGACAGACAGAAAGGGTTATGCAGTACTGCCATCACTCAGCAGCTATAAGCGTTCAACGATTCAGGTGAAAACCACTAGCTTAAGGAAAGACGTGGATCTCGATAATGCCTGGCAAGAAACTGAAGCTGCACGTGGCTCGGTCAGCCATGTCAATTTTGATGTGGTACGTTCACGTCGAGTGTTAGTTGATGCGGTTGATGCGCAAGGAAAAGCGTTACCACAAGGTTCCAGTGTTTTCGATAGTAAAGGTAAATTCGTTACCGTGGTCGGAGAGCATGGCCGTGTGTTTGTGCCTGATGCCGCAACCAATATGGTCCTTGAGGTCCAGTCTTCCGGTAATACTCTCTGTAGCCTGACGCTTATTCTGCCAGAGAAGGCCGATGCTGGTGAACTGTATGAGACAGCGTCAGCCGTCTGTAAATAACAGGATATTACGATGAGAATATTACCGACTACCGTGTTACTCGCTCTGGCTTTCAGCCCTTTAGCCGGGGCGAATACGCCTTTCAGCAGTGGTTTTGCCGACAGCCCATCGGACATGATGCCGGATTCCCGCTGCAATCTGTCGCTGGGAGCGCCCGTGATTGACTATGGTAATCAAACTCGCTGGCAGCTAAATGAGTCATCCAGTGGCAGAAATCATGTGACACCGGGGAAACGCACGATAATGGTTAACGTCGTTTGCCCGTACACCCAGGCGATACGCTTGACGCTGCGTGGTGCGCAAGCAGCCAATGGTGACTTACGTTACGGCGAGCAGGGCAGCGTGCGTATTCATCTGTCAGATGCGCAATTAGATGGTCAGAGTGTGTCTGTCGCCCATATTACACCGAGCGGGGTTCTCTCAGGCTCACAGTCCAGCCTGCAATTAAAGCCAGATCAAAGTTTTGCCGCCACGGTAAACGGGCAACTGGCTAAAGGTAAAACCTTGACTGTGCGGTTAGATATTGAACCTGAGCTGCAAACAAAAGATGCGCAAGTCTCCTCTCTTCAGGTCAATGAATCTAATCTGAGGTTGGAATTGATGCGCTGATAGTAAGGCCGAAGGCTCTGTCGCATTAGTGACAGAGCCTAGGCTGTGTCCCTTAACCCAATAGCCGCTTTAAAAACAACCGAACAGAGCCTAATTTAAGCATGCAAAGGTAATTTCTGGCTGTTTTCTCTGAGCGTGTGGCAATGCGACGATGTTCTTTTAACATCCCAAAGCACCGCTCAACGACATTGCGTTTTTTATACCGCTGGGTATCCAGTTTTCTGCGTCCATCTCGACTGGCTTTTTCATTCGATTTAAAAGGAATAACCGCTTTTATACCTTTTATTTTCAGGTGATTACGAAGCTTCTGGCTCGAATAACCCTTATCGGCTAACACGGCGTTAGGACGGGACTTTAGGTGCCCACTTTTTCTGATAATCCCAACTCGGTTTAGCAAGGTTTCAGCATATTAACCCTCATGAACTTGCCCACCGCTCAAGCAAAAGCTTAACGGCAAGCCTGAGCTGTCTGCCGTCAAATGGACTTTGGTGCCAAAACCACCTCGAGAGCGACCAAGCCCATGATCCTTGAGTTCATCGGGGTATTTTTTTAGCTCCTGCTGCTTTTAATGCCCTGATATTGCTGCCATCCAGTGCTATAGCATCCCAATCGATGAGTTCGTTCTCATCCAAAATTTGGAGTAATTTATTGAAAATACTATTTATTACTCCAGATTTTGACCAACGATTAAAGCGGTTGTAAATCGTTTTCCAATTGCCATACCTTTCAGGAAGGTCTCGCCAGGGAGCACCAGAGCAAAGCACCCAAAAGATCCCATTCATTACAGGCCTATGTTCAAGGTAAGGGCGACCGCCGCTAACACGATTACGTTCAGGCGGCAACAGGGTGGAAATGAGAGCCCAAGCCTCATCAGGGACATCATAACGAGCCAAATTCAAAAGCCTCTTGTCGGCTAAACATCGCTAAATTGTACAAAAAATAGTTACGGGACACACCCTAGACCGTTTCAAGACCTTGAACTCAGGCGGTCACGCAGAAACTCTATGAAACGCTGTGTTTTCGCCGGTAGTAACCGCGTTTCTGTCATGGCATATACCGGCACTGGCATGCCTTGCCACAATGGCAATACTCGACAGAGACGCCCTGCCGCCAGTTCGTCCACCACCATAGCCTCCGGTAACAGCGCAATACCCTGATCGAATTCTGCAAGACGCTTAATCATACCGATATTATTGAGTACAAACCGTCCGCTCACCGCCTGCTCCGTTTTTTCTACTGTACCAGGATTGTACAGGCTCCAAAGGCCACTCTTAGGAAACCCCAGACATTCATGCTGCCCAAGTTGATGTGGATGAGACAGTTCACCGGAGGCTTCAAGATACCTGGGTGAGGCGTACAGATAAGTAGGAAGCTTCGCCAGCAGACGGGCGATTAAATTTGAATCCTTCTGCTCCCCCATGCGAATGGCGACATCAAAGGGTTCTGTCACGAGATCAACCCGACGGGGCGTCAAATCAAATTCAAAAGTAATGCCGGGATAGCGTGCAGCAAATTCGGTCAACAACGGTGCCATGTAGTTAATGGCAAAATCCACCGGCAGAGAAGCCCGCAGTACCCCACTAGGCTGTGCCAGAATATCGCCCAACTGTTCATGCGCCAGCCTCGCCTCCTCCACAATGCGCCGACAGCGCTCATAATAGATTTGACCCGGCTCAGTCAGTTCAATTTTACGAGTGGTACGGTGTAACAACCTCAAACCTATTGCTTTTTCCAGCATACTGATCCGCCGTGACAGGGTTGAATTAGGTACACCAGTCACTTCTGAGGCCCGTCGAAAGCTCATCACTTTTACGACCTCAACAAACAACACCATGTCATTCAGAAGTTCCATTCACATTGCCCCAAAAATGGATTAATCATTTCCATTTTACCCTATTTATCCCATTTAATTTTTGACAGATGATACTGCCAACAAACATTAGCGCTCTAGCCTGAACGAATACTTCCCGCCATCAGTTCCGCTGAGGTAATTCAAGAGGGAAGTTTGGCCAGCAGCCTTTAAGGAGTCACATGATGAATACCATTGTCAGCCTGCATCGTGCGAACCATGGCAAAAGCTTTCGGGCTTTTCAGTTGCACGCAGATGATCCAGCACTGCTGGATCCATTCTTGGGTGTCGACCATGCCTGGATGAATGGGCCCACGTTTCCACCACACCCGCATGCCGGGTTCTCGGCAGTATCCTATCTGTTCCTTGATTCTGAAACGGGTGTTGCCAACCGAGACTCGCTGGGTACTCGCAATTTAATCCAGCCGGGTGGGCTGCACTGGACGGCTGCCGGACGCGGTGTCATCCACGAGGAAATTCCTGCCGAACAGGGGAAAACCGTCCATATGCTGCAGATCTTCGTTAATCTGGCAGAGTCTCGCCAGCAGGATGCCCCATTCATGCTGAGTCTGGCCCCACAGGATGTCCCTGTCGTACAGCATCCCGGCGTTCAGATCCGTATTCCAGTCGGCCATTTCGGCGCAACACGTTCCCCCCTGGCACCGCCTACTGACGTCACGCTGCTGGATATCTCACTCGATGACGGAGCCAGACTGGATATCCCCGTGGCAGCGGGTTACAACGCTTTTCTGCTGCCAATCTTCGGTGACGTAGTGATTGACGATCAGCTCTTCAGCAATGATGGGCTGCGGGTGCCACTCTTTCACACCGGCGAAGCCTCACGAACAATCCAACTGCAGGCAAAACAAGGTAATTCCCAGATGGTGGTCTTTATTGGAACCCCGCTCAACCAGTCCGTTTACCGACAGGGGCCACTCGCGCTGGCCTCCAAAGAGGCACTGGCGTCAGCTTTATTCTCGTATCAACAAGGCGAGTTTGGTGCACTTTGATGTGTGACCCGGTGCTTCACCCATCGGGTTTATCTATCTCTAGAGGAGGTTAAGTATGCTGTACGAAAAATTCAGTGCCGATAATGCAGCCCTGTTACTTATTGACCATCAGGTTGGGACCATGAGTTGGGCAAAATCCATGCCGTTTGCAGAACTCAAACGTAACGCACTGATGCTGGCAAAATCAGCGGGTATTCTGGGTATCCCTGTCGTGCTGACATCCAGTATGGAAGAGTATGCTCAAGGCCCTTTACTCAGTGAGCTGGAAATCATTTTACCCGAGGCGTTTGCCGCCCGTGTAAAGCGCAAGGGTATTGTCAACGCGATGGAAGATGTCAACTTTGCGGCGGCGGTAAAGGCTACGGGGCGCAACAAGCTCATTATTGCTGGCGTCACCAACGACGTGTGTACGGTCTACCCAGCACTGAGTCTGGTGCGGGATGGCTTTGAAGTCCAGGTTGTGGCGGATGCCGGTGCTTCACCAACCCGCATGGCTGACGATATTGCACTGCGGCGCATGGAGAGAAATGGAGTAACGCTAACCAGCACTAACCAAATGATCGCTGAATTGGCTGGCAGTTGGGCTACTCCGGAGGGTGAGCAACTAGTCAAGGTTTTGATGGAAGCGTTAATGGCTTAATCACGCCAGAGTAATTATTAGTGGTTAACCTTATAGCCAAAATTGAGGCACGCGCTGCGTACCTTAGTGTGGCAAATGATTTTAACCTTTGTCGCTGAACTCGCTCCCCTCAGTTTCACTCTGGGGAACGGTTGTCTTTAATCAGTAATCTCTGACCAGGGAAATCGATAAGGACTACGAAGTTTTTGAAGAAATTATTACCAATCAAACCATCCGTTTCCATATGCTCAAATGCTCCGTCTAGCAGTACCGCATTCAACTTGATATTTTCTGTGCCCATCCCGTCAAGTTTGAACTCAGTTGCCTCGCACCCTTTATTGTCCATTTCTGGCATCAGGGTCTGGCAAGAGAGGCGAGTAAATGAAGATTTAAGCCTATCTTTCCAAAAAACCGATACCGTGGCGCCGGTATCCAACACCATGTTGTAGCGCTGCAAACGCTGCGAAACATTGACCACAATGCCTTCTCGCGTAAGCTGTAGCGGCAAGGCAAGCCAACCGTCTGATACGTTGACGTTCAATGCTTGTACATCATCAGCCACTGACAAATTCTGGCCTTTATAATCAATCAGCACCGCCTTTCCCTTGAATAAGTCCAGGCCAATGACCATTGACGTAGGGACATGCCCATTGGGAATTAAAACCATCCCCCAAGGGGTTAACGACACCCCTTTAACGTCCTTAAATAGCATGCCATTGATCGAAAGCTGTGGAATGTGGAATCGGTCATTGAGAAAGATCTTGCCTGTCAGATCTGTAGTGCGCTCTTTTTCAGGATCGATGATCAACCCAGACAGTTGCGCCATAACGTCTTTCGATAAATGCAGAGCGATGGATGACCCCGTATCGATCGAAAACGTCTGGCGTTTCCCGTCGATGTCAACCTGGGTCACCGGGAGAGAGGTGTCATCCAACTGAAAAGGCATCTGCATAACCTTTTCAGCGGCGGTGGCTACTAATGAGATCGCTGAAAATAAGAGGACGACTATCATCGCCGTAATGTGCCTATTCAGTAAAACATGCATACGTATTTTCCAATTCAGAGTGTTTGCTGAGATCGAAGTCCCTAATCCACTATAGCGGTCATTGTCAGACCCTGAGCGGCAAAAACTCTGGTGGCCTTAAAAATGGTGATGCTAACAGGTACAACCTATGAAACTGGCGGATGGTCAGTGAATGTCAGATTGAAAGGATTAAACACGTAAACTGGCTGGCAGAGCCGAGGAATATTAAGACGCGCACCCCTTCCGCTTGAAAGGGGTGGCCTACGGGAAAGTCTTTATTTAGCGGGTGCCGTCAACAAAGCATAGCGATTCAACAACTGCGTCAGCCTGCTGTCGATCTGGGTTTGCAATCCAGGTGAAACCTTGCCCGCACGCTGTTGTTCTTCAAGCTGACGCAAGAGTTCCTCCAACGGCGGCGTGCGATTCATTGGCTGTTGCACGGCGAATACGACCGACTTCAGTTCTGAAACCGTCATGTAACGGCCACGCTGCTCGTCCAGCGAATTCAGCTTATCGGCCAACTGTTGCAGGCGGGTTTGCGCCTGATGCCAGTCTTCCATCGCGTTTTTTGGCAACGCTTGTGCTTCGCGCTGCTGATGCCACTGCTCAGCTAGCTGTTTTACCTGCGGGCTTGCAGGCCAAAGTGCGTGCAACTGTTGCACCAGAACGTTGCCATAGTTCAGTGCCCAGAGCGGGGACAGTGCATCCAGCCGTAGCAGTTGTTCACCACTGGTTTGAGCCATATTATCTTCAAGTCTGGCCAATTCAGCACGATGATCCGTTTGCTGAAGCTTTGCCAATTGCCCCGGTTCCAACAACACGGGCAATGGCCTGACCATATTCTGCAAGACCTGCTCAGTGCCAGACACCCGAAGAGAAGTAATCCCCCACCAGGTGCCAGCCCCAACCAGCATACTGAGCATCACCCCAGCCAAAAAACCGTGCCACATCTTCCAGCGAGCGGGAACGGGAGCAGGGGTAGGTTCAGGCTCCGGTTCGGGAGCAGGCAATGGCGCAGGAATTGGGGTAGGTGCTGGGGGCGGCACTGGCGCTGACTCTTTGATGATATAGACCAACGGCGGTGATGCCGCACTTTCCTGCTGGAACGCGCCTTCCGGCTCAATCCGAATTTCAGTCGCCTGTGAGGTTGCGGTGGCGGCTGACTCCAGGCTTTCCAGCCGCAGTGCGGCGTGATGCATCTGACTGCGCAGGTTATCCAGCTTGCTGAGATGTTTTAGATCCAGGCGTTGCAACACGTAGCACACATGCTCCAGCACCTTTTCAATACGGTAAATCTGCGCCAGATCGCCATACTGGAACTCCTGCGTGCGCAACACCTGCTGCAAACGAGCAACCAGCCATGCCAGAATCTCTACCCTGGCGTGAGTTTGTTGCGGCCAAAAGACCGGCCACTGGTGCGTGAGCAACCCATCAATCAACTGCAACCCTTCATGGATACCAGACAACCCAGAACGTTGCGTGCGTGCCAGCGTAAACCACGCGACCGTTTGCAGTTCCACGCCATTTTGCCGGAACAATGTCATACAGAGTTGTTCAACCTTGCCCCAGTGTACATCCGGGCGCGCCGGGTGACTCAGCTTGGCGATTTCCTCTTTCAGCGTTGCGAACTCCGCCAGAGTACGTGGATCGCCACCGGTTTTGATGCTGTTTCCTGATGATAATGCGCTCATTCAGTTACCTTATTCCATACGCTGTTGTTTTTTTAGATGCCGAACTAATACTCGCCCCTCCGGCACAAACTCAGTGCCGTAACGCACCAGCCCTACCCCTTTCAATTCGGCATCAATGGCATAGTTCAAATGCCCGGGCTGAGTCTCGGGCAGCAGAATAACCCTGATGCTTTTCAGTCGTGGCTCATATTTCAGCAAAGTATGCGAAAGCGTGGTCATCAGCGTATGCGCCGTGCCGGGCATCCCCTGCAATATTTTGCTCATATCCGGCAAACCATAATCAGGCAGATGGCTAAGCGTGCCCGCCCGACAGTTAAGAATGCGCTGCATGTTATCGAGTACCGAGAGGATCACCTGGTCCTCCTCACTGACCTGGTTCAGGCCCAGCTCACCAGAGAAATTGCCGGTGAGCATTTCATACAGGGAAGGATTCAATGAGGTCATGGGTTAATCCTTCAGGGGTATCAACGTCAGGCCTTTACTCAGCTCTAACGTGCGGGGTCTATCTGGATCAAGCTCTTCGCGCGGTATCACATAGCGCCAGTTATTTTTAGCCAGATCCGGGGCGCGGAACAGCCCCACGACGGCGACAAAATTCGCTTCTTTTTCCAGGGGCATATCCAGGCTGACAGAGCCGCCGGGCTTAACCACCACTTCACGGCTGGCCAACAGATCGGCTTTGAGTACATCATCGCCCCTCAGCAGCAGGCTTTGATAGTCAGCTTTGTCAAAAGCTTTACGGTCACGTAGCTGATAAATGCGCACCACCGTCGGTAATGATGTGCTGTCATCCTCAGCCGTGTTAAGCGCGGCGCGACTAGCAAAATCAAGATGCAATGTTTTGATCTGTTTATAAAATATTGAACTGGCAACAGACTTGGTGCCTTCAGCAACCTTTTGCGTCAGGCCACAGCCCGTCAACATCAATGCCAAAATCACGCCTGACACTAATTGCGCGGGTTTAATAGCGATATTTAACATCAGAAATCTCTCTACTGACGGTGTACTCTAAATAATTCGGGTTGCAGGAAGGCGGCAAGCTCGCGAGGCCCCAGGAGCATAGATGGGGTGAACGAGCGCAGCCAACGCACATGCAACTTGAAGTATGACGAGTATATTCGGGGTAAATCATGCCCCTGAAAGCACCAGCACCTCTATATGCTCTTTTGCCGCGTTTCACTAACCACACAATACGGCAGCACGTGCCGGATCGATGGCCACCAGCCCACTCAGTAGCAGTTCCATCTGGCGAGCCAGTTCGGCTTTATCTGCGTCACCGCGTTGTGCTTTCATGCGCAACAACTTCAGCCGCCGGGCCTTCACTTCAAACATCAGTGCGGGTTCCCACTGGCTTAGCGTAAAGAGTTCCACCGGGCCATCCAGTTCACTCAGCAAATGCAACGCCATCTCATTCTTGCCGTATTGCTCGGCAACGCGCGCCATCAACAGCCGCAGCAACCAGCGTTGACGATGCGTGTGGATCCCAGGGCGGCCAGCCAACCAGCCCAGAGCTGCCTCAATACCATCACTGTCTGCCTGGGCAAGCGCTTCCGGTTCCAACGCCAGGATGTCGCTATCTTCGCCCGCAACCGTTGCGGCATTCTCTGGCAGCCAGGTAGAAGAGCTCCCTTTCACATGCTGCTCGATCCACGCCACCGTGACTTCATCGGCGAAGGGGGTACCGTCGGCATAGGCCAGCTTTTCCAAGCCCGGTAAACGTTCCAGCAGCATTGCCAGATCGTTTTTGATTATATCTGCCCACAGATCATAAGGATGACCATGCTTGCTCAACCCTTGATAGGTATACCATTGCAGATCAAGCCAGAAATGATTCACCCCTTCGGCAAACATGCTTTCCGTCCGCTCCAGTAATTCGCCCCAACTTTGTTGCAGGTAAAGGCGCTTTAACTGGGCGCGGTATTCGGTACGCGGTGCCACCAACCGAGTCAGGCCAGCGCTGTCTTGCGGAGGGAGCTGATGCACGGTGTCCCAACGGACGCTTTTCATCAACCTTGAACCGGACAGCCACCCTTGTGGCTGTTCGCGCAGATAACGTGCCAACTCTTTCGCCTGATCCAGCAGATCGCGCCCGGATTGCACCTGACGCAGGCTGGGCAGATCCTGCTGCCGAACCTGCGTAGGCGTGCTTTCTTGTGCTCCGCTATTTTGTGGCACCAGCGCATCCATGCCGCCCGACTGGGCCAACCGATTATCCAGCGCGCTGTAGAGCCCGGCAAATGAAGGCCGATCCTGTTCCGGCCAACGGCTAAAGGCATGATCAAGCAATGCCAGCGCGGCTACGGCGCGTTCGAAATCGGCTTTTTCAATTTCCGGGTAACGCATCAGGCTATCTTGCACCTTGCCGCCCGCCAGCCATTCCAACGCCACTTTCCGGCTGTTGGCGCGAGGGGGTAACAAGGCTTCGCCATATTGATCAACCAACCCGGCCAACAGCGTTAACCCGTCGGCCAGACCGGCTTCGCCATCTCGATGCAAACGCGCCCACAGGTAATAAGTGACCACCCGCACATCTTTGCAACTGGTGGTCAGCAGCTTCTCCGCCAATTGGCAAATCAGATCGGTGTCTGCGCCTGAGAGCTTATTCACCTCTTCGCGCATGCGCTGAAAATCGTCGTCATAACCCGGATCGTCGCCAACCGGCGCCTCTGCTGCGATAGGCTCCAGCCAACGTTGCCACAATGCGGCGGCCTGTTTGGCTTCATCCAGCACATCACGATCTTTAAAACACGCGGCGACAAGTTGTGTCAGCATCATTCCACCTCCACAGTGAGGTTATCAATTGTCGGGGTTGCCGGTGTTTTACCACTGACATCGAACATCTTGGTCGGCAAAGTAAAACCTCGTCGTTTCAATAGCGCCAGTAACGCAGAAAAGAGTTAGCCATATTGGACATCACGCGGTCTGCACACTGTTCGGATCGTCAAACGCCAGCGTAATACCCTCTTCATCGTTGTACCCCAACAGCAGGTGTTGCGGTTTCTGATGCTGTGCCAACTGTTGTAACAACTGCTGGCTCAATACCGGCAGGATCTGCTGATTCAGCAGGCTATCAATGTTGCGCGCACCGCTGTCTGGCAACAGGCAGGCAGCCACCAGCGTATCGTACAGACTCTCTTCAATAGTGCAGTTCAACCCATAGTGGCGTTGCAGACGCTGAGCGACCTGTTCGAGTTTCATTTCCACGATATTGCGCAATGCCGAGGCGGCCAGAGGGCGGTAAATCACCGTTTGGAAACGGGCCAGCAGTGCGGGTTGGAAGTGCTCACGCAGGATCGGACGCAACAGTTCGTGCAAGGTGGCATCCGGCGCTTCTGGTTGCTCATCCAGCAGTTGCATAATGTGATCGCTGCCCATATTGGCGGTCATCAGGATTACCGTGTTGCGGAAATCGATCTCACGGCCTTCGCCATCACGCATAAAGCCACGATCAAACACCTGGTAGAACATGTTCAGCACATCACGGTGGGCCTTCTCTACTTCATCCAGCAACACCACGCTGTACGGACGCTTGCGTACCGCTTCGGTAAGCACGCCACCCTGGCCGTAACCAACATAACCCGGCGGTGAACCTTTCAGTTGGGAAACGGTATGCGCTTCCTGGTATTCCGACATGTTGATCGTGATGAGTGCTTTTTCGCCGCCAAACAGACTATCTGCCAACGCCAGGGCCGTCTCGGTTTTACCCACGCCGCTCGGGCCAACCAGCAGGAAGACGCCCAGCGGGCCATTCTCTGGCGTAAGACCGGTTTTAGACGCTCGGAGGCGTTGCGCTAGCGCCAACAGCGCTGCGTCCTGGCCAACTACACGTTGCCCCAGATTCTGCTCCAGTTGCAGCAGGTTAGTTTGCTCATCTTTCAGCAAGCTGCCCAACGGGACTCCAGTCCAATCAGCAATCACCGTCGCCACGGTACGGGCATCCACGTCCAGTGACAGTAAACGAATGTTATTTTGCAGCTCATTCAACTGCTGTTGCAGTTGCGCACGCTCCACCGAACGGCTGAGATCCTTGCGCAGTTCCAGTAGCTGCTGGGTTAAGGCTTTTTCTTGCTGATACTGCTTTTCCAGCTCGACCTGCTGCTTTTGCAGCACATCGCGCCAGTCGGTGATATCGGCCAAACGGGCCGGATCGGCATCGGAGCTCAGCACCAGATCCTGTTCAATGGCCTGCTGTTCCATGTCCAGCGCCATCAGTTCAGAGCTGACCTGCATTAATGGCTGCGGTTTGGTATCCAGGCTCATGCGCACCCGTGCGCTGGCGGTATCCAGCAAATCAACCGCTTTATCCGGCAGCTGACGACCGGTGAGATAACGGCGCGACAAGGTCACCGCGGCTTTTACCGCTTCATCGGTGATATGTACACCATGGTGCTTGGCATAGCGATCTTTCAGGCCACGCAGCATCAAACAGGCTTTCTCATCATCCGGTTCGTCCACTTTCACCATCTGGAAGCGGCGTTCCAATGCTGCATCACGCTCAAAATACTGCTTGTATTCCGACCAGGTGGTGGCAGCAATCGTGCGCAGCTCGCCACGCGCCAGTGCCGGTTTAAGCAGGTTGGCCGCATCGGCGCCCCCCGCCTGATTACCTGCACCAATAATGGTGTGCGCTTCATCAATAAACAGCAGGATCGGGTTCGGCGATTGCTGCACTGCGGCAATCACGTTTTTCAGGCGTTGCTCAAACTCCCCTTTCACACCGGCTCCTGCCTGCAACAGCCCCAGGTCTAACGTGCGGACGCTGACCGTTTTCAGGCTGTCCGGCACGTTACCTTCGGCAATTCGCAAAGCCAGTCCTTCAACCAGTGCCGTTTTACCCACCCCAGGTTCACCCACCAGAATCGGGTTGTTTTTACGCCGACGGGAAAGGATATCCACCATCTGGCGGATTTCGTTATCACGCCCGAATACCGGGTCAATTTCGTTGGCCTTGGCTTTGGCGGTGATATCCTGTGTGAACTTGTCCAACACCGCCAGCAATGCTTCATTGGGCAGTGGTGAGGAAACTAAAGGATCCGCCGCAGACTCTGACTCTTGCTGAGGCAAAGCAGAAGGATAGCGCCCCAGCTCAGCCTGTTGCTGTAACTCCGGGCGCTCATCGGATTGTGCATCCAGCAAAGGACGCAGACGCTTCAATTGACCTGGACTCAGGCTCAATAGCGGCCACAGGCCATCGGTAGACAGCTGTGAAGGCTTTGCCATCAGCGCACCCAGCAGGTGGACGCTGCGAATTTGCTGGGCATCTTCATCCAAAGATGCCGCCAGCCAAGACTGCTTGATCAGGTTCAACAAGGCGACCGAAAGATGTGGGCGGCTACGGACCGAGCGTGGCAAAGTATCAAGATTCGCTAACAGCGATTGCCACACTCCGTCCATATCCCACTCATAACGGCGCGCCAGTACGGTAATATCCCCCTCTCCCAACTCCAACAATTTGAGCAACCAGTGTTCAATGGTAATTTCCGCATGGGCACGGGTCTGGCACAAGGTCGCCGCAGCTTCCAAGGCCTGCGCGCAATGAGAATTTAACCGGCGTAATAAAATAGCTGACTGATTTTCCATAGTTCCTATCCCTGTTTTCCCGTCATGCTCGAACGCGCTACCGTTCGCAGCCGTTAACCGAGGCCCGTAAGGTTATCTGATAAAAGTACGTTGTCTTTGCCTAATGCCTGCAACAGACCCTAGGGAAAAACAACAAAAAAAGCAGACGGTAAACCGTCTGCTCCAACATTTACGCGGTAGCGCGTTCATTCCAAGCATCGGAATGAATGATGTTGCCATCTTTGTAAGTCCAGGTGATTTTTTCGTAGCGCAGTTCCACCAGTTCCAGATGATTGTGTTTCTCTTTGCCTGGATCTTTGATGTCGTGCATTTTCGGAGCCACTTTGACTACTTTGACGTTATCCAGCTTGGTGTTGAAATACTCAACTTCCTGGCCAGCATCATCAATGCGGTACCATTTGAACTCAGCCGTTTTCAAGGTTTGGCCGGTAGTCACCGCTTTGTACAGATACGGGCTGGATGCATCGATTTCCTTAGTAAATACGAAAGGTGTATGGATACGAGTTCCGGTCAGCTTGCCAGTGTTATTGTCAGTCGGGATGTACAGGCTATGATCCTGTGCCACCACTTCGATGCTCCCTTCGCGACTTTGCACGTCCACAGAACCTTTAATGTCCGCGCCGCCATCGTCCTTCAGCCACAGATAGACTGGAATTGCCATGTTTACTCTCCTTGATTATCAAAACCGCCCGCGTTTTCCGGCGGCGTTACACTGCCCGGCCCCTGGCAGGCATTCGCCTGAGGCACCAGACTAATTTCTACTCTTCGGTTTGCT
Organism: Serratia sp. HNCC26DJ206; assembly: GCF_057180605.1. Lineage (NCBI taxonomy): Bacteria > Pseudomonadati > Pseudomonadota > Gammaproteobacteria > Enterobacterales > Yersiniaceae > Serratia > Serratia sp. HNCC26DJ206. The sequence continues at coordinate 14,356 of NZ_JBXUGP010000001.1, read as the reverse complement.
GCCCGCCCTTCGTCGGTATCGTTAGAAGCGATAGGCCGGGTTGCACCATACCCCTGCACGGCAAAACAGGTTGGTGAAACATCACTAGTCTGCAACATCCAGTCGCGTACCGATTCTGCACGCTTGAGAGACAGTATTTGATTCGCTTTCTCATCCCCGGTGATGTCGGTGTGACCGGCCACCACTATCAGCCAGCCGGGCTTGGCTTTAATATTGATTAACGCTTCCACCAGCACTTTGGTGGAACCGGTTTTAAGCTGATATTTGCCCGTATCGAATAGCGACAGGCTATCCAGCAACACGGTTTGTGGTGCTACCTGTGCAGGTGCCGCTGGTGCATCGATTTTCTTTTCTTCCACCGGCGGTACGTAACCCCTGATAGCTGCCAATACCGGTTGCCGCAAACGTTCTCCAGGATATAAACCCAAGCCAAGATTAAGGGGAGGCCCTTCACGGTAATAATCATTAAGTTGCGCAGCATCAGCCCACAATACTTTCACAGCCCCCGCTTTGGCTTGCGTATCCGACATGGGGATAGCGCGATAGCGCTGCAAATCATCCGTAATCTGGCGTGACAGCGTGCGGTTTTGCCATGCGGAAGCATTCAGCGCGACCACCCCGGCAAGCGTGAACGCTCCTGCTGCGTAAACCACTGCGCGGCGTCGCGGGGTAAAACCTGATTGTTGTGGCAACAGGCGCAATAACGGATCGGGGAAAGGTAATGAGAGGTTCTCATCACCCTCGCAGCGGCCTTCTTCGCGGTTAAGCGTAGTTTTTTCCGTCAGCCACTGTTGCCATAAATTGGAAGCTGGCAATTCAGGCACCGCCGGAGAAAACGTCAGCGCCAGCGCCAAAGGTGAACAAATTGGCATAGACTGTTCACGGGTTAAGCACTGCGGCAGGATCTGCTGCGCTATCCATTGAGCCCAACTCTCAACCTCTATTGCCCGGTAGAGCTTCTGAGTTTGCTCAACGCTTTCCCCTTGCGCCACCCACTGAGCCAAAGGTTGTGCAGAATGCCCGTTATGCCAGACAGTGGCTGAGGGCTGGCCAGCCTTGAACTCGAACCATTCAACCTGATCGGCTGCAACATCAGATGCCACACCCACCGGCAGATAGCTGCATAGCAGCGCGGGGACATCCGTCCCTGTTACACGGCGCATACGGGATAACTGATGGCGAAAGGTCTGAACTCGATTCGCCAATACCGCCGAGTCATTATGCTGTGATGGATTAACCAGCAACAGTGCACTGAGTTGTGTTGCCCACTCAGGACGCAGGTTGAGCAATGCGGCTGCCGCTTCGGATAACATCGGCAGGTCAGACACCGCCAAATAGCAACCTTCCGGTGTTTCACGCACCGCTGCACCATCAAACATCTGCTCCAGCCCATCGCCACAGACCAATATGACAGGTTGACGATAGCGTTCGGCCGGAAGATGGGTTAGCCAGGCAGCGTTTATATCGGATTCAACCCGCGCGGAAACACGTGAACGCCCACCCCAGATCAACGCACCAAGGGTAATAACAACAATCACCACGGCACCGATGAGTTGGCCGATGGGGGTCAGAGGGAAATAGCCCAGACACAGGATCAAAGCCAGCACACCGATCCAGAGCCACAACAACCGCTTCATTATCACGCTCACTCAGCGCCCCCTGGTAACAAGGTCGTGAGAAACTCCTGCAAATGCATATGCAACATCCACCAACCACCTGCCAGCACTAACAAGGCTAGGAAAAACCAGAAAACAGCCGACTGGAATAAACGGTATTGACGCTGTGGCCGGACATCCACCAGCAGAGGTGGTTGCAGGGCGATATCGTAGGCAGCCACTTGCTCACCAAGAGTCGTCATCAATTGCTCACGCGGTTGCTGCTGCGACTGACCGTGATAGACACCTTCGAACCCTAATCGTAATACCCGATAGAAACAGGTCAGTACAGACGGATCCGGAGCGGGCTCACGCAACACCTGGCGCATGCGCTCATACAAGAGTTCGCCGGCTTGCAGCGTGTTGAAAAAATACGTTTGTAACGGTGTCTGGATCCAGGTGGCATAACCTTCATCCTGCTTGCCACGCCCGAGAACGGTTTCATCCAGCAGCGCACATTGCGCATAGGTAATATGTTCAATACTTTCGGCGCTGTAACCCGCCTCAGTTAAGCGGTTTTGTGTCTCTATAACCTGCTGCAGGCAACGTTGGTAAAGTGCTGCCCCCTGCTGAGCGGGCACTCCTTGCCGCAACTCCACCACGATCAACCAGGTGTCATAGAGCAGGTTATCGATAGAAAGATCTTTGATTGGTTTCATGAACGCAGCACCGCAAAGAGTTCAAGTTGCACATCTGGCAATGTACCCGGCACGTAGAACGCACAGACACCGGCTTCCAACATGTTTTTTGCCGCTGGATGCGTTAGATCAAAGGCGAAATACTGATTTTCCAATCGCAAAGGAATGGCAGCAGGTACATGACTCAGTGGAATCAGCGGCACCCCGTTGAGTGCGATATTGACGATATTATTGACGTCGTCTGGCGTCCCAACCTTACACAACAGCGGGAACTGACGTTGCAACAGGTGTGCTGGCAAGCTGGATCGTACAGACAGGTAGAAGTCCGCTTCGTCTCGCAAACGTGGATCGTTGAGCGAGGCTTTCCATTGATTCTCGCGCACTTTTTCCAACTCAATCGCAATTACCCGCGATGGCAGACTAGCTTCCAGCAAGGTACTGATAAGGTCAAACAACGGAGGGAAAACGCCGGTTAAATTTTCGTGCCGATAAGCCGGGATCGCGTCCATATCATGCTCAAGTGAGAAGGTCAGCAAGGCACCGGCCAGCTTCACCAATTCACGATAAATAATCTCTGGGTGCAGAGCGGGGTGCGCCAGGAAGTCGTTCAGGACTGGCTCTTGGGTATTCAACGCATTGAGCAACCAAAACAGTGACACGTCAGCCACGGCAAAATCTGCCATACGTTGGTTGCTTTCACGGCGCATGCCCATCAGGCGGGTACGCTTCGCCCTTAACTGGACCAACAGGCTGTCCAGCCGATCCAACAGACCTTTATGCGCATTAAAACTCAGCAGTGGCGGTACAAATTGCGTATCGACTGCCCAATGACCCTGCCCATCCTGCATCAGTCTGGCTAGTGGACAGGTCAGGTAATCACCATTCTCTTCAGAATCAAAACGCAAGGTTAATGCCAAGCGTTCTACCGCAATGGATTCCGCTTCATGACCAAACAGGTCCTGAGCGGCTACCCATTCCTGACGATAACGTATCGGCCTCTCTGCCTTTTCTTCCATCATCAGGCAGTTGCCACCGTTGGCATGCAGCAACGGCAGCGCTAACAGAACCTCAACGCTACGTTGAGGCCCTGTCAGTATTTGTGTTAAATCAATTGCAGGTGGCAGGTTATCCGTCACGTCAGTGTCAATCAAACTCCCGTCCGGCAGACGCAAACGGAGGTGCTGTGCCTTCAATCGATTAAGACGCAACGCATCCTGATCAAATTCGGCACACAACACCCCCCAAGGATGATTCAGCGACAGATGCGCAAGACAGTCATTAACATAACTTTCCCAACGCGCCTGCTGCTGAAATTGTTGAGGGGACAAAAACGCCCCCTCCGTCCACAACGGACGTAAGATTTTCATAACCTGCTACTCCCGTATGCCGACTTAGGCTTTCGCTTTTGGCATTTGGGAAACCAGCGACAGATTGACGTCCATCCCTTCGACCTGGAAGTGTGGTACCGCATACAGTTTCACGCGGAAGAAGCCTGGGTTGTCTTCAATATCTTCCACTTCAACTTTGGCATCGCGCAGCGGATGAGAAGCCTGCAGATCGTCGCCTGGATCGGTCATTTCGGTCACCAGCCCACGCACCCAGTTGTTCAGTTCCAACTCCAGTAGGCGACGATCTTTTGTCGTACCGATGTTTTCACGTTGAATCAGCTTCAAATAATGGGCAATGCGCGACAGCAGGAAGATGTATGGCAGACGTGAGTTGATACGGCTGTTGGCCGTAGCATCAGCCGTGTCATACAGCGCCGGTTTCTGCGTGGAGTTCGCCGAGAAGAAGCAGGCGTAGTCACGGTTTTTGTAGTAGGACAACGGAATAAAGCCCAGGTTGGCGAATTCAAACTCGCGAGTTTCTGGGATCATTACTTCCGATGGAATTTTCACCTGATTGCCAGTGCCCAGATCGTACAGGTGAATTGGCAGATCGGTTACTGCGCCGCCAGCCTGTGGCCCACGAATCTGTACACACCACCCGTTCTTGATAAAGCTTTTCACCATGTTGGCCGCAAAAGCGAACGAAGCGTTGGTCCACAGATATTTTTCATGGTCTGGGCCTTTCACTTCTTCAACATAGTTGAAGCTACGTACCGGCACAGTATCCGGGCCATACGGCAGACGACCCAGCACGCGTGGCATGGTCAAGCCGATATAGCGAGCATCGTCGGTATCACGGAAGGATTTCCACTTGATGTACTCGGCACGATCAAAGTAGTTACCGATGTCTTTAATGGCGGCGACTTCTTCCATGCTGGATTTGCCGAAGAAAGCCGGGCCAACCGCGCCGATAAACGGCATATGTGCAGAAGCAGACACTTTGGAGATGTTACGCAGCAGGGCAATGTCTTGTGGCCCTGCGTCGAACTCATAGTTGGAAATCACCGCACCGATCGGCTCGCCGCCCGGGGTATCATATTCCTGAATATAAGCATGGCGGTACATTCCGCTCTGAATGATTTCTGGTGAATCTTCGAAATCCTGGCGCAGATCTTCCTTAGAAATATCCAGCACTTCAATTTTCACGTTCTGACGGAAATCAGTGCCATCGACCAGCTGCTTCAGGCCACGCCAGGCAGATTCCACTTTCTGGAATTCCGGGTGATGCATCACCACGTCCAGTTGACGGCTGATCATCTGATCCAGTTCGGCAATATGGTGATCCAGCAAGGTCTTATCCAGACGCTCCACTTTCTGACCAGACTGCTTCAGGCGCTCCAGGAATACCTGAACCGCGGCGGTGACACGCTCGTCAGCGGTGGTTTCGGACAGTGCAGTATTGTCTTGATAGGCATCCAGATCGCCCAGTGCGGAGACGGGCGTCAGGTTGATTTTTTCAAACAAGGAAGCATAAACACTGCCTTCCTGTGGACGTTCCAGCACGGTGGTCTGGCTTTCCTTGGTGTTTTCAGTATTTACAGACATCAGCATACTCTCGTGTTAATCCAGCTCAGGGTTTACGCTTCTTTCGGGGCAAGCGCGGCCAGTTCAGCGCGCAAGTCAGCGCTTAACGATTCGTCTTTAAGAATGGCTTCCAGCTCTTTACGGAAGGTCACGTTATCCAGGAGGTTGGATTTGAGATCGCGCAGCAGATTGCGCATGGACAGGAGAGCACGCAGTTGCGGAATGTTGCGCGCTACCTGCTCTGGCTCGAAATCTTTCATTTCTTTGAACGTCAGGGCGATATTTTCTTCGCTCTTATCCCCTGCCAAGGTGTTTTCTACGATCAACCTGACTGAAGGGTTGAATTCCGCCAGCACGCTGTCGAAGTTATTTTTGTTGACGGAGATTTTTTCGCGCTCAGACAACGCACGATGTTCCTGCCCGTTGCTGTAATCACCCATCACCACGAGTTTGAGAGGCAGCTCAACTTTTTTCTGTGCGCCACCGGTATGGAGGTCGAGTTTAATGTTTACGCGCGCGCGTGGTATCTCATTTTGGTAGCTGGAGGAGGCCATAACAGTCCTTATTCACTGAACGATTTAAGTAAGGACTGCCTGTTGGGGTGTTGAGCACAACGGCAATCCTTGCCAGACAAAAGCGTCAAACAGATGTTGCTATGCATTAACGACATGAACGCAGGATACTCATTCATTTCACGAATGAATACACATAAATACATCAAGTATATTTACGAAGTAGCACAAAAAAGCGTGACAAATTTAAGCCACTGCAAAACATAAGATAATCTTAAGGGGATTATTATGTCAATATCAATTTTCCACCAGATATAAGACTAGTGAGCTTTATTTGCCGAATAATATGTCTTATTATTTAAGAAAAATCCAATCATAAAACCAGAAATGCGTACTGTATAAGAATCTGATTAATCAAGCTTCCACATTTCGCTATTGAATCGTTTAAAAGCCCATTCTCATCTATTTTTTCTAAAAGTGATCTACATCAAGAAATTATGCGTACGGATAGCGAAAAATAGCCATCAATCATTCACCATGTGGATTTATTTTATTGTCGACACTCACACCATGAATGATTCAAATTCCACTATAAGAACTTATCATAAATTATGATCGTTAATTGTTTACGGTATTCATTAATATTATCAAAATATTCATTCCCGCCTGGTTATAATTGCAGCACTGTTTTAACTCTCCTGCTTAATTTTTATTTTCACCATTACCAAAAGCTTCTTTACCGAACTTTTGAACACCGAATCATCTCACCTGATGTAGTGGCATGCATTCGACACCTGCATTACGCTATGCTGAAGTATCGCAAGAACCAAGGAAAAGCTATGAATAACAACTCAAACACAGCTCTGACTGCCCCACAAGCCCTCGATAAACTTGAGGCGATGTATGATGCATCGGTTTGCGCGCTACGTGGAGCCATCAAGGATTTCATCATTCATGGCACTCTACCAGACGAAAAAGCCCGCGCAGAAGGGCTGTTTTCTTACCCGGAATTACGTGTTCGTTGGGATGGCGAGCCACCTAATAGCCCCAGAGCACGCGCCTACGGCCGATTTACCCGGCCCGGTAACTACACAACGACCATCACTCGACCACAGCTATTTCGCCATTATCTTTCGGAACAGTTGGCATTGTTAGAAAGCGAATATGCCGCAGTCATTGAAGTGGTTGCCTCTAAACAGGAAATCCCCTTCCCTTATGTGATTGATGGTTCCGATCTCACTCTGGATCGTTCAATGAGTGCAGGGATAACCAAGCATTTCCCCACCACTGAATTGGCCCAGATCGGCGATGAAAATGCGGATGGCCTGTTTTCTTTTGCCACCCATTTCCCGCTTTCACATTTTGATGCGCTGCGTACCGATTTCTCTTTGGCACGCCTGCGACATTATACCGGCACGCCGGTAGAACATTTCCAGCCTTTCGTGCTATTTACCAATTATACACGCTATGTGGATGAGTTTGTGCGCTGGGCATGCCGCCAGATTGCCGATCCAGACAGCCCTTACGTAGCGCTTTCCTGCGCTGGTGGCCACTATGTCACCGCACAAACTCCCAACCCAGAACAGACGGTGTCAGATCTCGCCTGGAAGAACCACCAAATGCCCGCTTACCACCTGATTGCTCGTGATGGGCAAGGGATCACGCTGGTGAATATCGGCGTCGGCCCCTCTAATGCCAAAACCATCTGCGATCATCTGGCCGTATTGCGTCCGCATGCCTGGTTGATGATTGGTCATTGTGGTGGTCTGCGCGAAAGCCAATCGATCGGTGACTATGTTCTGGCCCATGCTTATCTGCGTGACGACCACGTCCTCGATTCGGTACTGCCACCTGATATCCCTATCCCAAGCATCGCGGAAGTACAGCGTGCGCTTTATGACGCCACCAAGACGGTCAGCGGTATGCCAGGCGAAGCAGTTAAGCAACGTTTACGTACCGGCACGGTGGTCACCACAGACGATCGCAACTGGGAACTGAGATATTCCGCCTCTGCATTGCGCTTTAACCTGAGCCGCGCCGTAGCAGTAGATATGGAGAGTGCCACCATTGCCGCTCAGGGATACCGTTTCCGGGTTCCTTACGGCACCTTGCTGTGCGTTTCTGACAAGCCGTTGCATGGCGAGATCAAACTGCCAGGCCAGGCAAACCGCTTCTATGAAGGAGCCATTTCCGAGCATCTGCAAATCGGAATTTGTGCGATCGAACTACTACGTGCCGAAGGTGAGCATTTGCATTCTCGCAAATTGCGTACCTTCAACGAGCCGCCTTTCCGCTAAATATCAGGTAGTAAGGCCCCAGGGCCTTACTACTTATTTATCGTATCCATGCTTTCCTGACTACCGCAGGCTGCTATCTATCCTTCATAGCTTAGCGATGCGAACTTACGCTCACAAAACTAAAAACCCCGCATGTCTCCATACGGGGTTCTCTGTTTCCTACTTTCGCTGACTGGACTCAGTGAGCCGCAGGTTCACTGCTAGCTGGCATAACATCCAGGATCCGCACGTTATAGACCATGGTTGCACCCGGTGGAATATCCGGTGCCATCCCTTTATCGCCATAGGCCAGTTCTGGTGGAACCACTAATGTCATGCTGCCATGGTTTTTCAGCTTATTGATTGCCTCACGGAACAGCGGCGGATAAGCACTCAACGGTTGTGAAATAGATGTGCCCGCCAGATCCATATCTTTGATCACCTTGCCATCGGTCAGACTTTCTTTAACCACGACGGCAACCGTATCGGTATCACTGATGGTTCCATCACCTTTATAGTCTACGCGGTAGTAGAAGCCCTGCGGTGATTTAACAACCCGAGCCTGTTTCTTAAAGTTATCGATATATTTTTTGCCTGCTTGTTCATTCTTTGTTTTCACTTGCTTGTGCTGGGTATTCAACTCCAACTCGCTTTCATACAGCGCTTTAGCGATTTGCTCTTTATTCATCTTAATCTGACCATTGAGCGTATCGGCAACCCCCGCCAACGCCAATTTCCGATCAACATCAACACCCTGCGACTTTTTGCTATCGAGCAAACTTACAATGTCGTTACCCAATGAGGTACCGATAGCATAATCACGTTTTTCCTGCTCGGTTTTAGGCTCCGCTACGGTAGCTACGCTTTCAGGCTGCGCTTTCTTAGCATCTGCCAAGGCTTGCTGCGTTTTCTGCTCGCTGTCTTTGGTCTGCGCCGCCAATTGCTCTTGCAGCTTGGCACTCGCCTGCTGGCTTTCCTGCACGGTTTGCTGTAGTTGTGCCAACTGTTGTGCTTTCTGCTCGCTGTCTTTGGTTTGTGCCGCCAACTGCTCTTGCAGCTTAGCACTCGCCTGCTGGCTTTCCTGCACGGTTTGTTGCAGTTGTGCCAACTGTTGTGCTTTCTGCTCGCTGTCTTTGGTTTGTGCCGCCAACTGCTCTTGCAGCTTGGCACTCGCCTGTTGGTTTTCTTGCAACGTTTGTTGCTGCTGTTTCACCTGCTGTGCTTTCTGATCGCTGTCTTTAACCTGAGCGGCAAACTGTTCCTGTACTTTAGCCAGCGACTGCTGGTTTTCCTGCAACGTTTGCTGCAATTGTTTCAACTGTTGAGCTTTCTGGTCACTGTCTTTGGTTTGCACAGCGAGCTGCTCTTGCAACTTAGCCAGCGCCTGTTGACCCTGTTGCAACTGTTGTACCTGCTGGGTTTTCTGCTCATTATCTTTGGTCTGCGCGGCCAATTGCTCCTGGAGCTTAGCGCTCGCCTGCTGGTTTTCCTGCACGGTTTGCTGTAGCTGTTTCACCTGTAGTGCTTTTTGTTCGCTGTCTTTGGTTTGCGCCGCCAACTGCTCTTGCAGCTTGGCCAATGACTGTTGACCCTGTTGCAACTGTTGTACCTGCTGGGTTTTCTGCTCATTATCCTTGGTCTGCGCGGCCAGTTGTTCCTGAAGCTTAGCGCTCGCCTGCTGGTTTTCCTGCAGCGTTTGCTGTAGTTGTTTCATCTGTAGTGCTTTCTGTTCGCTGTCTTTGGTTTGCGCCGCCAACTGTTCTTGCAGCTTGGCCAATGACTGTTGACCCTGTCGCAGTTGTGCCAACTGCTGAGATTTCTGTTCATTATCCTTGGTCTGCGCAGTCAGTTGCTCTTGCAGCTTGGCGCTCGCCTGCTGGTTTTCCTGCAACGTTTGCTGCAACTGCTTCAGTTGCTGCGCTTTCTGATCGCTCTCTTTGGCCTGCGCAGCGAACTGCTCCTGCAACTTGACCAACGCTTGTTGACCCTGCTGCAACTGTGCCAACTGCTGGGCTTTCTGCTCGTTATCCTTGGTCTGCGCAGCCAGTTGCTCTTGCAGTTTGGCGCTCGCCTGCTGATTTTCCTGCAACGTTTGCTGCAACTGCTTCAGTTGCTGCGCTTTCTGATCGCTCTCTTTGGCCTGCGCAGCGAACTGCTCCTGCAACTTGACCAACGCTTGTTGACCCTGTTGCAACTGTTTCACCTGCTGGGCTTTCTGCTCGTTATCCTTGGTTTGTGCGGCCAGTTGCTCTTGCAACTTAGTCAACGCCTGCTGATTCTTTTGTTCACTATCCTTGGCCTGTGCGACCAAATTTCCTTGCAGTTTGGCATTAGCCTGTTGGCTTTCTTGCAGAGTCTGTTGCAGTTGCTTGACCAGCAGCGCTTTTTGTTCGCTGTCTTTAGTCTGTGTAGCCAGTTGTTCTTGCAGCTTGGCCAACGATTGCTGACTTTGCTGCAGTTGCTTCACCTGCTGGGTTTTCTGATCGTTATCTTTGGTTTGCGCCGCCAACTGCTCTTGCAGTTTCGTGCTGGTTTGCTGTTTTTCTTGCAACGCAAGCTGTAACTGTTTTAACTGCTGCGCTTTTTGATCGTTATCTTTGGATTGCGCCGCCAGTTGTTCCTGGAGCTTGGTTAGCGCCTGCTGATTTTGCTGCAGTTGCTTCACCTGCTGGATTTTCTGATCGTTATCTTTGGTTTGCGCCACCAGTTGTTCCTGGAGCTTGGCGCTCGCCTGTTGCTTTTCCTGCAATGTTTGCTGCAACTGCTTCAATTGCTGAGCTTTCTGCTCGCTGTCTTTGGTCTGGCTCGCCAACTGCTCTTGCAGCTTAACCACCGACTGCTGATTTTGCTGTAGTTGTTTCACCTGCTGGGTTTGCCGATCGTTCTCTTTGATTTGTACTGCCAGTTGTTCCTGGAGCTTGGCGATGACCTGCTGATTTTGTTGCAGTTGTTTTATTTGCTGGTCTTTTTGCTCACTATCTTTGATTTGTGCCGCAAGCTGCTGCTGTAATCGAGCATTTTCCTGCTGGCTTTGCTTTATCTCCTGCTTCAACTGCGAGAGTTCTGCCGCAGATGACTGCTGCTGAGATTGTGCATTGCGCAAATGCTCAAGGGTCGCTTCTTGACTACTGATCTTTGCCTTTAATTGGTTGATCGTAGCCTGCAACGCCTTCATTTCGCGAATACGGCCACCGCTACTTTCAGTCGGCGATTTTGCCAGCACATTAGGTTTGCTGGCATCTTCATCTCTCGTTCTCGCAGGTTCTGCTTTCTCTATCTGCGAAGGCGTCAGAAACAGCAGTGCCGGTGCTTCATCCACCTGGCGTGTAATCGTGTCCAGTGAATTCAGCGTGTTGGCCTCAGAAGCACCCGCTTCTTCTGCCTGCACCACCCCCAGCGGTAACGCCAAGGTCAGCAAGGCACTGCAATAGATCCTGCGCTTTCTCATTTCACGCTTTCTCCTCGTTGGATCAAGCCTTGCAAGACGCTACGCTCAATATCGGCACAAATCTGGTTGGTCTTGAATTTATACAAGGCGTCGAGGGTTTCTTTGGTGTCGGTGTTCACATCTCCCCGCACGGCGCTATAGACAGAGGCGTTGCTAACAAGGCGATCAAACTGGGCTTTCTTGAGTGCGTAAGCTCTAGGGCTGACTTGTCGCAGTGCAGCCAATTCACTTTGACACAGGCCAATTTTGTTCGTTTTGGCTTCGGTTGGAGCTGGCGGTGGTGGTGACACGCTGATCTGTTGGGGAGGTGACTGTACGTTTGTAACTGGCGGTTGAATCTGCGATACCGTTCTTTTTGCCTGATTACTCTGGCAACCTGCCAGCAACAGACCACTGCACAATAACACACCTAAACAGAGGCTTTTTTGGCTGCTTATCATCAAAAAATTCCTTTCAAAAATTCCGTTATCGGTACGTCGAAACAGACGCTACCGGATATGACCCTGATAAATATGCTGTAAATTTTTCAACACTGATGGACAAAGCATTGAGTGGCGAAGTACCTCAGGCAAGTATCTACTGGCATGATACTTATAGTGTTTTTCGCTTAGTTGAGTCGCGTTTTCGCTATGTTTGCTACCGTTTATTGACTCAATGGAAGAATCATCCAATCCTTGCCGACACTCAACGACGGTGGGATAGAATAGCCCCAGACATCAGTTTCACAGCATACAACGGTTAGAAGAGCGAAATAATACTGATATTTTTGATATCCAGCAACCATCCGCAAGCACTTACCTACTGAAATGGCGTATAAAAAACGGTACTCACACGACAGAAAAATGGATATCTAAAATCCAGGGGGTGGGTTCTCAATCATTTTGCCTTGCCGCAAAATAAGCTGCCCTAACCGGTACTAATAAAATAAAGCTTTTTATTACAGGCAGATAAAGATAGTCTTTCATGAAATCAGTAAGTTATCACTATTTTCCGTATTACCCTCCCGAAGCAGCACTCATAAAGAGTCATGTGTAAATATTTATTTCATCATAATTTGAGTTAATAGTGATTCACTCCATAACTGGCAAGTTACTCCATATTGACGCTACAGATTAACCAAGAAACATCTGATTCCCGTCCACGACACGGAAAAATAATGCCATATCAATAAATTGGTTATATTGGGATTATTTTATCTAATTAAGATAATCGCGGAAAATAACTAGATTAATCCTAAGCAATATTCTCAATTGGTCTCATATGCTTTTCTGGCCTTCCTTAAAGCGATTTTTACAAGTTCCGTATAAATGATGGCCAAACAGCGCCGCTAGATTGCCCGGCCTATTGGGATAACATCAGGATTCTAGATGAGCCTAACACGCTATAAAACAAGACGATTTGCTCATTACATCGGCAATCGGAACATTTACACACTTTCATGCTTTACAAGGCCTATAGGCGCCGTTATTATTCGCCCCGTTCACACGATTCCTCTGTAGTTCAGTCGGTAGAACGGCGGACTGTTAATCCGTATGTCACTGGTTCGAGTCCAGTCAGAGGAGCCACTTTCTATTCCACTGATGTTTATTAACATCCATGGATGCAGCAAAATCAATAAGTTATACGTGAATGTGGTTACACTGAGTTCCACATTGTTACGTTGACTGCCAGAACTTTTGGGGGCTTTATTGGGGGCCTGTTCGGTTCGATAATATCGAGGCCCCTAATGTCACTTAGCGAAACAGTAATCCGAAAAATCCAGCCACAAGACAAGCTTTTCAAGCTGACCGCTACCTGCCGCAAAGCACCTTCGACTTTCTGATCACTGACGAGGCACATGAGTATAAAAATGCCGGGTCAGCGCAAAAGCAGGCTATGGGCGTACTCATCTCCAAGGTTCGCAAAGCTCTTCTGCTCACTGGCAGCCTGATGGGCAAGAGGATTGCCGTTTCCCAAAGCACCTTGGGTGAAATCCCCGAATCCTGGCTGGATGTGCTCAATCAGGATGGTGATTCGGTCGAGGTCGCTCTGGCACGCCAACTGGTGTATTAACGAGGTGCAGAGGTTAGCGCCGAGTCAAGAGCGGGCTTTTCCCCTTGGGGGGTAATCCCCCCTTTTTATTATTTATAGAAAGGGCATTATTATGGGCTTCTCGCTTTTAACGAGGTGTCAGAACGATCCTGCGTTGGGCGTACAGCGTTTCCGCAGACAACAGAAACTTATATTCTGCTGCCTTCAGCTTTCGCGACTTAAGCATTTTCATCGTGACGCCACTTATTTTCCCTGACTCAATCCGTCTCTTGATTTCGCCTGTGCTCAGCATGAGTTGCTTCTGCAAAATCGACAGCAGGCTGACCTGAAAAGAACGGGAAATCCTGACGCTAACCCTGACCCGATTGCGGGGAAATATGCTGACCAACCACCGCTCCTGAATGCGAAAATCAGGCCGACCCGATAGCTCGGCGTTGTTTCGCTTCAGCGTCTCTTTATCATAGGCAAAATGTTGAACCATAACGATATCGTTCGCCATCAACCGCTGATAAAGTTCAGGATTAATTTTGCTGACTTGCAGGCGTGAAAACAGGGAGATATTCCAGGTGTAATCGCAGTGCATGCACTTATAGATACTCCAGATATCAAGCATCTTCTTTTGCGAATTTACCCGAATAGCCCCCGAAGGCGTGAAATCCCGTTTTACGCTGCATGAAGGGCAGCGTTTCGCAATGCGCTGATACCCCACGGGCGTGACGGTCCATGTAACTTTCATAGCGTACCTTTTTTAACCCATACAAAACCGGATCCGTACTGAACGGACCATGGATGTTTATGTATGAAAAATATTTATGCGATATTTTTCAGTGGGTTAAAAAAATATTTCCAACGCTATATTCCTGCCAATGATCAAAAAGATACAT